>JAHDBT010000156.1 GCA_020630215.1 Bacteroidota bacterium | reverse complement strand
TACCGCACCAAAACAACCCATCCTTTCTCCACCAAAACCTGCTCCTCGCAAACCCCTTGCACATAATACACATAAGTGCCTATAGGCTGTGGTGTGCCTTTATAAGTGCCATCCCAAGCTATAGGGGTATTTCCATTAGGCGTATAATTAAATAATTCTTTTCCCCAACGATTGTAAATAATAAAACTACTAAGCGCATCATAACTAGCAATGTGTGGCGCAAAAGTGTCGTTATGCCCATCCTCATTTGGACTAAATGCGTTCGGAATAATGAGTTTGCTGCAACGTTCGTTCCTAACCAAACTACTAGTATCGTTGGTAGTAATAATGGGTGGTTCGGTAACGGGCGGTTCTACAATAGGAGGTTCTACAATAGTGGTATCCGTGTTTTCGGGAATAACCGTTACTAGTACATTGACACTCGCACTACATCCTATGCCGTTGCTAACGGTTGCAGTATAAGTAGTGGTTATACTAGGGGTTGCTGCTACACTAGGGCTGTCAAAAGTGGTTAAATCATCAATGGGCGACCAAGTAACCGTATCAAAATTTCCGCTAACACTTAGGTTGGCTGTTTCTCCTTCATTAATGGTTTGGTCGGGGCTAATATCGTCAATGCTAATGGGCAAAACGGTGATGGTAATTTGTTCGTTAAAAGGATCGGTACAGCCATCGTTAAAATCAATATCAAGTGTGTAGGTAGTAGTTTCGCTTGGGCTGGCATTGGTTGTTGCAGTACTTGGATTTTCTAGCCCATTGGTGGGCGACCAAATTACCGTAGCTGTTGAGGGAATGCTACCATTTACAGAAAGAGGTACGGTGCTTCCTTCACAAATTGTTGTATCATTGGGGAGGGCTAAATTGGCAAGATTTGATACGACGATGGTGATGTTTTCGGCACCAATACAACCATTGTTATCAAAGCTTACGGTGTAGGTAGTGGTAAAAGGAGGCGTTGCAATTGGATTGGCAATATTAGGATCGGATAAGCCGAGGACAGGCACCCATCCATAATCAATGGCATCATCTGATATAAAAGGACAGAAGCCAAATTGCATATCGGGGCGTTGGGTATAGCTTACCGCATCCGTTAAAGCACAGCCGTTGCCAGTTCCCGAAGAATCGAAAACGGTGGAGGCAAAAGGGGTGTCGCTTAAAGCAATTTCATCAAAAATACCATCGTCCGTATTGCTATAACAGGTTTCTATTAAAATGTCCGATTCGCCATCCCAAGCAAAATGGTCTTCCAAAAAAAAGCTAATCCATCCTGTAGCACTAATGCTTAAACTACTAGGGCTAATAACCGATTGTACAATAGGTTCAAAACCAGTCAGTTCTTCCAAATCAACACAAGCCATACGGATATTAAAATCTTCGTAAAAAGTGCCGCCTGCCGATAAATTGTTCGTTACATTAAAAGCAATTCTATCAAAATTACCACTCGTCATTCCTAGTGCTACTAGTTCTTCTTGCTTAACTAACATTTGTAAACGCCCTGTTTCCCACAAGCCATAAAAAGGATTGGGGTCGTAACCTGCATTGCCGCTTTCGCCTAAAGTAAAGGTGCTTGCGCCAGAACAATCGGTGCTGTTAATACCACAAGTTACTTGTAAATTTTGCGCTACATTAGCATAAAGTTGCGTGCTTTCTCCAGGGCAAAGCAGTTCGTCATCGGCACTAACTGTTATTTCGCTAGAACTTGTAGAAACACCAATGGTTACCGAGGAAGTAGTACTGCAACCCGTATTATTATTAGTAGCAACAAGCGTATAAGTTGTTGTTGCTACAGGAAAAACAATAGGGCTTAATACTGTTGGGTCGGCAATGCTGTTGGTGGGAGTCCATTGGTAAGTATAACTAGAATTGGGAGTAGCACTCGTAGTAATTTGTAGGCTTTCCTCTTGGCAAATGGCAAAATCGTCCATTAAATCAATGTTAATACTGGGTTCAACGGTCACTTCCAAATTATCTTCGTAGCCGCAATTATTGGTAATGGTATAATTTACCACCTCGCCAACTGCCGAACCTGCTAGGTCAATTTCTACTAAAGAATTGTTGGCGTTTAAGAACGTAATTCCCGTATTGGGCGACCACTGATAGGTGTCTCCTCCAGCTAAATCTATAATAATAGGCCCGCCCGATTCACAGTAGCCAGCTTCTGTTAATCCAATATCAAAACTGCCAGCAACTTGTATGGTTATATTGTAATTAAGATAAGAAGAAATGGGGCAAGCCTCATCGCTAATATGTATGGGTATTTGATGCGTGCCAGCGTCTAGTTCACTAGGAGTCCATTCAAAAGTACCTTGGGTAGCATCTAGAATAAGTTGGGTGGTAAACTCGGCATTATTGGGTAAATCAATAATATCAAAATCAATAATGTCGCCACTATCTGGGTCCGAAGCAGTTATGTCAAATGTTAGCAATTCGCCTGGGCATACCTCAAAATAATTCGTGCTATTGGGTAGGGTAGCATTTACTTGTTGGTTGGCACAATCTAAAATAACAAATTGCATATCTCGCAACACCGAACCTATTAACTCCCCGTTTCGATATTCTTCTACTAGCATGGCTACTACAGGAATTTGTGCGCCATTGGGGGTAAAGTCAATTTGTCCATTGGTGGTATCGAAATTAAAAGAGGTATTGCCAAAAGGATTTTCTGGTGTATAAATAAAGTTGTAATCAATAGGGTCATTGGCATTATCTAGCGGTAGCGTAAGGCTAAAAACCAGTTCGTCGCCATCCGTATCCACACTTCCTGTTGTAAAGGTAGCTGGTTGGTTGCAAAAATAGGCAACAGGAATGGTATTAAAAGTTGGCGAATTGTTACAGCCTTGTAAATTATTAAGAGTGGCTTCTACGTAAATTTTATAGAGGTCGGGAGCAGTAATATTGGTAATGGTAATGCTGCGAGTTTCATCATTTTGTAGGCGATAGCTAAATACCCAATCGGCACAATTTTGGGGCAAAGTAGTATAGCCTTTATAAACAAACTGTTTTACTCCTGGTAGCGTACCGCCGGTACAATTGCTATTACCAGCAAACAATTCTAAGGTACATAATTGCGATACTTCTTCGTCCCATTCATCTGTAGTTGCTTCTAGTTCAATGGTATAAACCTCGGCACAGGAGACGGATGAAATTTTAATGGGTGGTGCTACAGGCGGCTCGGTAATGACGGTGCTCCCACAGTCTAAATAAAAAGCCAACTTAATTTCGTATAGATTACCTCCTAGGCATTTGTAGCCTAAGTCAACAGCCATAGCATGATTGGCTACTGCTTTAGGAGGGTTAAATCCTACTAAGCCTAGTAGAAAAATGGACAGAACTGTGATGAGGTAAAGCTGTTGTTTCATGTTCAAGCAAAAGCGAAATGAGGAAATAGTTAAAATTATTAACGCCTACAAAGTTAAAAATATTTAGCGACGATTGGGTAATTTGCCAACATCTTGCCACAATTTGCTTGGTTTTAAGGTGTGTTAGATAAGGATTTTGCTATTTAGTAACGCATAAAAAATAAATCCGTCATTTCTACTTGATCTTTTGCACTTATCCTGCGTTGCAAATACTCGCCGTAGCTTAGGCTATGGCTGCGTTTTGCGCCTTGTCTAAGCACAAAACCTCTACGTACAAATTGTCGGATTTATTTTTTAAACGTTACTTAGTTGTGCTTGTAGAAATATTTTTTGATGGTGTTTAGGTTGAGTATTGTTTTTGTACCATTCCTTAGTCATTTAAATGAAAAAAAACTTGCCTAACAATAGAAAAGTCAAGTTTAGCAGACGAAATAGTTAATTAAATAAACTCTTTCCCTATTTAAGTGTTACTTTCGCAGTTTCATTGTTCAATATTTTCACCTAATAAAACCGCTAAATCACCATAGCGAATGACGATTAATATAACTAAACAGCAAACATTATTCAGAATTTTTTTCACCAACTTTCTGGATATGTTGGCTTTCGGGATGTTTTTACCCATCCTTCCCTTTTTATTTTCGACAGATGAAACAGGGATTTTTAAAGAATTTTATTCCCTAGAAATGCTCACTTTAATCTACGGATTGCTGATAGGCATTGTAGGCATTGGCGCATTTTTAGGTGCGCCTTTACTAGGAGCTTTATCGGATAGGGTAGGGCGAAAAAAGATATTGTTGCTTGCCAATGCGGTAAATGTGGTTACCTACAGTTTACTAGCCTTGGGCGTAGGCTGGGCCAGCTTATTTATCATTTTTATAGCTCGCATTTTAGGTGGATTTTTTGGCAATACCAATATGATTGTGCAATCGTGTATAGCGGATGTAAGTGAGGAGGACGAGAAGGCCAAAAACTTTGGTATTACAGGTATTGCCTTTGGATTGGGTTTTGTAGTTGGCGTATTAATCGTGGTTTTACTATCTCCTTTTTCGTGGTTTAGTTATCCTTTGGTAATGATGATAGCGGCTTTTTTAAATGTGGTAAACATGGGCTATTTATGGTTTTATATGCCCGAAACCCTAGGCACTTCCACCAATAAGCCCATTTATTTATGGACGGGCTTAGACAATGTACGCAAAGCATTTGGACAAGAACAGTACCGTTTAATGTTTATGGTTATTTTTATGCTCACCATCGCCTTCACTTTTTTCTCCCAGTTTTTCCAGTACTACCTCATCGAGCAATTTGGTTTTGATGTGGAGCAAGTAGGGCAGGTATTTATGTTTGTAGGCATTTTAATTGCCCTAACACAAGGCGTATTTATTCGCCCTATATCAGATAGGTTTAGCCCCGTGCAAGTATTAAATGTTACCATTGTTATGCTGGCCATTAGTTACTTATTGTTGCTCATCCCTAATTCGGTATTAGGATTGTATATGGTAATTCCTGTATTTATATTTTTTCAGGGCATTACCTTTCCAACAACCCTAGCCATTGTATCCAATTTAGCCAATAAAAAAGTGCAGGGCGAAGTTATTGGCATTAACCAATCGGTACAAGCTTTAGCCAATGCCATTCCACCCATTTTATTTGGTTTTGCTGTAGGTATGAAAGTCTCTTTTCCTATGTGGTTTGGCGCAGTATGTACCTTTGGTGCGTGGGCTATTTTTAACCAGTTTAAAGCCGTTTATAAACGTGATTTGGCCATTGAGAAAGAAGGCGTAGTAGCACCTTAAATTTCTGGGGGGAGTCTGATTTAAGATTTAGAATCGAGAATTTAGGATTTAAGATTTAAGATTTTTTTCTGCTGACGAGGGAGATTTTTGATTCTTGATATTGGATTTTTTCCTGCTGGCGTAATTGTTTGAATTTGGATTTATTGGATGAATGGATTTATTGGATGTTATGCTGATGTAATTGTTTGGATTTGGATGCTAATTTCAATTGTAAATATGAAACGCAACAATTGATAATTAAACTTTAATTCGTTAGCCGTAGAGAAAATTCATGAATTTTCTCTACCTCTCCGAACAAAAAAAAACATCAAATTTTAAAAATCAATCCTTAAAAAATCTTATCTGCAGCATCTGAAAAATTTAAATGCTAAATCTTGGATCTTAAATTTTAAATTGAATCCCCCTCTAATTGTCAGTAGGAAAAAATCGACAATCACATTTCAAAAGTCGCTATCGTCAGCAGGAAAAAAATCTTAAATTCTAAATCTTCGATCTTAAATTTTAAATGAATCCACTTCCTAGCATCAGTAGGAAAAAATCACATTTCAAAAATCAAAAATCAAACCTCCCAAGGTCAGCATATAAAAATTTTAAATTCTAAATCTTCGATCTTAAATTTTAAATGAATCCACTTCCTAGCATCAGTAGGAAAAAATCACATTTCAAAAATCAAAAATCAAACCTCCCAAGGTCAGCATATAAAAATTTTAAATTCTAAATCTTCGATTCTAAATTCTAAATACCCCCCTCTTCCAACTCATCTAACCATTGGTGAATAAACTCGGCAATTTCGGCAACACATCCTTCTTCGTAGGGAGCTTTTAAGTTGCCTAGTTTCATAATATCCTCATAAGCAGCACTACCGCCCGCTTTACATATGGCTAGGTAATCTTGCCAGGTTTGCGTTGGGTTATCAGTATATTTTTTCCAAAATTGTAAGGCGCAAGTATTGGCTAAACCATAGCTAATGGCATAAAAAGGAGCAAAAGCAATATTTAGTGGATTGCGCCAATATTCGCCATTCTTTGAATAGGGATGCCAGCTTTCATCTATTACTCCTGTACTATAAGCATCTCTTACTTCTTTAAAGTAGGCATCTAAATCGCTAATGCTTGCACTGGGATTGCCATAATAATAATGTTGAAACTCATCCGAAAAACAATCCCATAAAATACCTTTTATTGCGTTTGCAATGTGGGTGTACAAATATTTATTGGCATCATCGCCAAAAAATAGGGAGTACCAGGGGGCGGTAATTAATTCTAAACTCATGGAGTGAATTTCGGCAATATCGGTGGAGGCATGGTAAAAATGGGCATTTTTGCTGGCTACCGCTTGGCTTTGGTATTTTTGGAAGGCGTGGCCAAACTCGTGGGTTAATGCGCTAAAATCGTAGTGAGTACCATTAAATTGTGCTACTATAAACGGACTTTTATATTTGGGTATAAAACTACAATAAGTGCCTAGTGCCTTATCTTTGCGTACTTTTAAATCGAGGAGTTCGTGTTCTTGCATAAAGGAAAAAAACGCTGTAGTATCTTCCGATAACTCTTCATACATTTTTTTTGCTTGTGCTACTACAAAATCGGCATCGCCTTGTAGTTTTGCATTTCCATCTTTAAACTGAATATTTCGGTCGTAACTGTAGAGGGTATCCAGTCCTAGTCGTTTTTGTTGTTGCTGTTGAAAACGTTTGGCTAGGGGTAAAAAATGTTTTTTTACTTGTTCTCTAAAAGCGGCTATTTGTGTTTGGGTAATATCGGTACGTTTAATTAAGGAGTAACCAATAGGCGTATAATCTTTAAGCCCTAAGTTTTTTGCCATCTGATGGCGTATCTTTCGTATTTGCATTACTAAGTCGTCCACCTTCGTTTTAATACTGTGCTTCTTGTTATACATTTCTTCATAAGCAGCTTTTCGTACTGCCCTGTCGGGGTTGCCCCAATAAACTGCCAATTGCGATAAAGACATTTCTTGTCCATCCATTTCGTAAGTTAGCGAACGTTCTAGTTCCCAATATTCGGTAATCAGTTCTCCTAGTTTGGCGATTAAGGCCACATTATCGGGGTGGTAAAATTTTTGATTTTGTTGAATACCATTTATATAATGTGTACCCCATTTTTTTTCGATGAGGCTAAGGTGAGGGGATTTTAATAATTGAATATCAAATTGGGTCATCATTTCCCCCATTTCAGGATAGGCTTTTAAAAAGAAATGGTGTTCTTCTTCATACATTTCGTTTTTTTTATCCATCGCATGTCTTAAATATCCGATGGAGTGCATGGTTCGGAAATCAACGTATACCTCATTTACTTTTTCCATTAAGGCGAGTTGTTCTTCAGCTGTTGTAGTGGTCGTTAATTGTTGAGTAAGATCTTGTAATTGTTGGCCAATTTGTTCCATATTTGGCCGTTTGTAGGGCATTTGAGAAAATTTCATTGAGTTGTATTTTGAGATAGAAATAAAACTACTATTTGAGTAGTTAAAACACTTAGCTAAAGTGTAAAGTTCCGTTTTTTATAAATATTTTTATTCGGGAAAATCACTTGACCCCAAACTGCGGTTTTTTAAATAATAAGTAGCTAATGTTAAGCGATTTATGAAACTAAATTACAAGGGTCGGGTAGGCAAATTTTGAATACCGTTTCTTATCTAAAAACCATCCCTCTATCTCCACTTATTTCAAAATACTTATACACAAGCTCTCCTTTTTTCATTGCTTTAGCCTTAAAAATTTGGTACAAAGGCGTACCAATTGCTGCTAGGGTTTTATTTAAAATAGCAGGGGCACTTTCGCTATCAATATGATTAATAAAATACTCTTGCATTAACGCATGACTCTCTACTTCATCTCGCTCCAAACACATAGGGCAAGCCACCTCATCTGTATATACATAACCTCTTCGTCTAATAATGGCTTTGTGGTAGTCGTGTTCGGCACAATCGAAATGGGTAATGAGGTCGTAGTCTAATTCTATTACAGCGTTTCTGCCCATATCTTGTTGTACCAAATTTAGCAGTTCGCCTACTTTTAATTGTTTAGATTGATAGGGTAATTGTACCACCTCGGTTTCCGCAATTGGCTCGTATAAATTATGCGTAGGACACATTGGATTGTGGCTTAATTTGGAAGTCGTAATATCATCAATATATCCCAGCACAGATATGCGGGAATCAATAGGCACACTTGCATCATGTAAATACTTCATCCCTATTTGTACTTGAAAACCAGCCATAATAGAGGAGATAGTTGGAGCTGTTGGCCCAGGTTTTTCTTCTACACGGGTACGAAGTTTAAGGCAGGAGAAACGTCGCCATGCTTCGTCGCGCATGTTTTGGGTGAGGATGCAGTCGAGGCAGACATTATAAGGCGCGCCAAATACTTTTACATCGCCATCAATTTTTCTTAATCCTGCATCAATAAACAAGGTGTTGGTTTGGTAGCAATAACGGTTTACATCCATACGTGCCTGTATGTTATCCAAGCAGCCAAATACAATATCGGCTTCTCGGTATACACCCAAACCAAATACTTTTTGTACAGGGGCTACAAACGGAATAATGTTTACGCTAGGGTCTATTTCCTTTACATGCCTAGCAGCAACTTCCGCTTTATATTGTCCTATATCGCTGTTTCTAAATAAAATAGTACGGGTAAGGTTATGGTCTTCTATTACATCCATATCTGCTAACAAAATATTGCCAACTCCCAAAAGAGCTAGGTTTTTTAATACTTCGTTGCCTAGTGCGCCAGCACCTACTACTAGTACTTTGGCTTTTTTTAGGAGCTGCATGTCCCAGCCTAATTGCTCAATGCGTTTGTATCTTTCCAACATTCATGACTTTATTAAGACTTTAAAGGTAGTAATTTTTTTTGAGAGTGGATTTTTTAGTGGTCAGATCGTTCGTTTACGCTCTCTGTCAGCAGTCAGAACGCTGCGCTGTCAGTTTTATATGCTGGCGTATTTTTAGTGGTCAGTAGTCAGATTGTTCGCTGCGCTTACTGTCAGCAGTCAGTTTTTTGCTGATGGTTTTTAGTGGTCAGTAGTCAGAATGTTCGCTTGCGCTCACTGTTAGAACGCTGCACTGTTAGTTTTTATAGATGGATGCTCTTTTAATGGTACTTAATAGCCTCCCTTTTCAGTAATCAGTCTTCCTCCTACCAAAATGACCTCTGCTTTTTATAAACATACTAGTGACTCAAAACCTAAGTTCTTGATGACCCAAGCCTTGTCTTTTTTTCCTGCTACGGCGTTATTACTCGGTCACGTAGCTACGGCTATGCTCCCTCGTAATGCCTTGTAGCAGAAAAAAAATACGGCGACTTAATCATCAGAAACTTAGGTTCTGAGCCACTAGCTACTTTCTACAAAAATACCTGCTACAAAAAATCCCCTTAACATTCTCTTAACACAGCATAACATAGATTTAATACAAGTACACATTAAACTTAATAATCCAGTAATAACTATGTTACATCTATAGCTTTTCTTTGCAATAAATTAAATGCCTGATATACATTGCACATCACCCATCACTTACCTATAAACACATACATAAGATGACGAAATGAAAAAACAATATCAATACCATAATAAATAATACAGGAAACAGACAAGACATGCAACAACAACTAATTATACGGATCTACACCTACCCCCACACACATTTTTCACTTATTTAACACATATACATTAATGAACTATTTTAAATTATTATTCGCAGCAATTTTATGTTTCGGATTGTTTTTCGGAACGCCCTGTAAACTAACTGCACAAATTGCTTCGGCAACTATTACTGGAAATGTAACAACTTTAGAAGATGGACAAACGGCTCCTATTTTTTCTGCCACGGTTGTTTTAGAAGGTACTACAACTGGCGCAATTACCGATTTTGATGGCAACTATACCATCCCCAATGTAAAACCTGGTACTTACAACCTCCTTTTTACTTTTGTAGGTTTAGATACGGCAATGGTATTTATTGAAGTGAAACCTGGCGAAAAATTAACGATAAATCAGGAATTAAAACAGAACAATATTTTAATGCAAGCGGTAAATGTAAAAGCTAAAGCCGACCGAGAATCGAGCACCATTTTAATGCTAGACCGTAAGGAAGCCGAACTGTTAACCGAAAATATTGGTGCAAAAGAGTTAGCCGCCAAAGGAGTATCTAATGCGGTTGATGGATTGGCTAAAGTATCGGGTATTTCGGTGCAAGGAGGCAAACACTTTTTTGTACGAGGAATGGGCGACCGCTACAATAATGCCCTCCTAAATGGAATGCCAATTGCTTCTCCCGACCCCGATAAAAAGGTGATTCCTTTAGATATTTTTTCTAGCGACATCATCCAAAGCTTATCGGTTTTTAAATCTTTTTCGGGCAATTTATATGGCGATTTTGCTGGTGGAACGGTTAACATTAAAACCAAAGATTTTCCAGACAAACCTACCCTAACGTTAGGTCTTGGCTTAAACATGAATACCCAAACTACCTTTAAAGAATTTATGACCTACGACAAGGGTAAAAACAGCTATTTAGGTTTTGCCAAAGGCAGCCGACAAGTGCCTAACGAACTAGCAGAAATCGCTTCTTATAATAGCAGAGGAAATACAGAAATGTTTTTTTCTACCAATAATAACACCGAATATATTACCGCACCTTTAGGCAATAGTTACGATTTAAAATACGGTAACTTTTTTGCTCATGGTAATAATAACAACCGAGGTTTAGGTGTTTTAATTGCCGCCTCTTATGGCAACAACTATTCTTTTAAAAATGGCACTTACCGCCTAGCAAATAAACAAGGCGTTGTACGTACCGATTACAATTATGATAGCTATACTTATAATACCAACTCCTCCGTTTTGGGTAACTTGACCTATAAATTTAACGAAAATCACCAAATCAATTTGAACACCCTTTTCCTAAATCTTTCTAGCGATAATGCTAGAGATGCTGAAGGGTATCATTTCGATTATGCATCGCAAGTATCAAGCCGCCGTTTTACTTACAAACAAAACCAATTGGCAAACTACCAACTATCTGGTACGCACCAATTATTAAACAACCAACGCTTAGAATTTAACTGGGCGCAAGTATACAACCTAGCAACTTCGCAAGAACCCGACCGCCGACAGTTTGTATTTTTAGCCCTAGAAGAGGGCTACCATTTTAACAGCATTGACGTAAACGAAAACCACCGTTTTTACAATGCTCTCGAAGAGCAAGAATTATCGAGCAAAGCAGCATTAGCCTACAAGGTTTTAACTTATGATGACGAGGAAAAAACAGCTCGCCTAAAAATTAAAGCAGGTTTTAATTATAAAGACAAAGGACGAAACTTTGACTACCGCCAATTTAATTACAACCTCAAAAAATTCCAATCTGCTGCGGATGGAACAGGGGCTTTTGACCGAGATAAGATGGACGATTTAATTAATGCCAGCACACACGCTGACCAACTTTGGTACTTTGATGAGAAAGACGATTTATCATCTGCACACGAAGCGAACTTAAATGTAAAAGCCGCTTATTTATCGGTAGATTTTGATATAGTGCCTAAACGATTGAAAGTATTAGCAGATGCTCGTTACGAAACCGCATTGCAGGAAATGATTTACAAATCGCAAAATGGAAGTGTAAATGCGCCGCCTATTGTACAAGCAATTAACAGCAATAATTTAATGCCTGCCTTGAGTTTTAAATTTACGCCCAGCGATAAAAATGTTTGGTGGTTAACTACAAGCAAAACCATTTCTCGCCCAGGATTTAAAGAAACCGCCCCTTTTGAATACCTAGAATTCTTTGCTGGTGAACGCTTAATTGGTAATCCCGAATTACAAAACGGCACCAACTACAATGTAGATATGCGCTACGAATTTTACCCCAATCGCTCCGAATTAATTTCGGTAGGCGTGTTTGGTAAATATTTAGAAAATCCTATTGAACAAGTAAACATCGCCGCCTCTAGTGGCCGCCTGCTAAGTTTTACCAATATTGCCAATGCTACTATAGCAGGACTAGAATTAGAAGTACGTAAACAACTGAATTTCTTAAAGTTAAACCAAAATAATCAATTCACACTCGGCTTAAATGCTACCTGTTTATACAGCCAAGTGTCTATTGCCGACGATACACAAATACTAGGAACAGCCGTGACCGTTACCAACAAAAAACGTGCTTTACAAGGCGCATCCCCATTTTTAATCAATGCCGATTTAAATTACCAATTCCAAAACAACAAACATAAAACCAACGTATCGCTGGTGTACAATGTATATGGCAAACGAATTAAAGCCGTAGGCATTAAAGCCCCCGAAAGTGATACGGGCCTAGAAGATGTTTACGAAATGCCTGCCCACAGTTTAGACCTTGTAGTACGCAGCAAATTCAACAATCGCCTAGGAGTTGGATTCAATATTAAAAACCTATTAAACCCCACCTTTATCTCTCAACAAAAAACGGATGATGGGATTATTGAACTCAATAACTACCAACGAGGGATGAACATTGGATTGAGTTTGTCTTATGATGTCTTTTAGTGGTCAGCGGTCAGATCGTTCGCTTCGCTTTCTGTCAGCAGTCAGTTTTATATGCTGACGATTTTTAGCTTTTTAGTGGTCAGCGGTCAGAACGTTCGCTTTACTCTCTGTCAACGGTCAGTTTTATATGCTGGCGATTTTTAGTTTTTTCCGCCCGCTCCAGCCTCACGGCTGGAGCGTAATGGGCTTGAAGCCTATGGCTTCCATTTATTCGCTAGATAAAAAAAACTCTGTCGTCAGGTTTATATGCTGGTGATTTTTTAGCAGTCAGTTTAGTTCGGAGCATAGACATACTATTTTTCAAAAAAATAGGATGTCTACATTTAAAAAAAAGGAAACAGCAAAGCTCAAAAAAACTTCGTGTAACACCGTGAAAAACTCCGTGCAACTTAGTGGGACTCTTAAAATAATTTAAATATTAAAAAAAACATGAATTTTAAAATAACGAGCGTATTCGCTCTTGCAATAATAATATTTAGCTTCGGCTTAACAGGCTGCGGCAATTCTTTAGAATTAGATTGTCCTTCGGACGTAAAACAATGCGATGCAAATGTAACCGTAAGCACACCAACAATAGCAACTGGTGATGGAACGATTACCAACGACTTTAACAATACCGAAGATGCAAGTGGAATTTATCCGCTAGGAACAACTACTGTAACTTGGACATTAGATGATGGCGATGGCAATACCGAAACTTGTGCGATAGAAGTAAGCATAGGCGGCAATAATTTAATTGTAACCGACCAAGTAATAAACGGCACCAACTTCCGCCAAATTGAAGGCACTTTTGATTGTGATTATACGCTTACAAGTGATATCAACTGGATGTTTTCGGGCGGCATATTTGTAGCCGGTGGGGCAACGCTAACCATAGAAGCAGGCACTAAAATTTACGCAGCAGATGATGCCTCTACCCCTTACTTTGCAGTTGCACAAGGAGGAAAAATTATGGCAGCAGGTACGGCTAGTGCGCCTATTGTTTTTACTACTATTAGAACCATTACAGGCAATCCTTTTCCTGGCGATTGGGGCGGCATTATTTTAAATGGTTACGCCAACCTAAACATTGCCGAACCTGCACAAGGCGAAGGCGGTTCTGGCCCTTATGGCGGCGACGATGACAACGACAGCTCTGGTACGATGCGTTATGTGCGGGTAGAGTACGCAGGTAAAATTTTAGGTACGGATAATGAGTTAAACGGTTTTTCCTTTAATGGCGTAGGAAGGGGCACTACTTTAGAATACCTACAAGCCTACAAAGGCGCAGATGATGGTTTTGAGTTTTTTGGTGGTACTGCCAACTTAAAACATGCCGTTTCTACAGGCAACGAAGACGATTCTTTTGATTGGACTTATGGCTGGTCGGGCAAAGGGCAACACTGGGTAGTACA
>JAHDBT010000155.1 GCA_020630215.1 Bacteroidota bacterium | reverse complement strand
CTTGAAAAAAACAATCGCACACCTTGGTGGAGTTTATTTTTTTCATTTCACTAAGAATAATCATTTATCCGACTACTTTTCTAAAAATAAAATTTTGAAGACTAACAAGTGTTTGTACAAAGGTACTACATTCTATCCATGACTAAAAAAAATACCTCAAATCTTGATAGACTTGAGGCATTTTTTTTTGGTGTGTATTGTTTGCAACAACCTTATTTATGGGGATTTACAGCGCAAAAATTATCTTCTGACTTCTAAAAAACCATTCATCAATTCTTCCCCTTCGGGCGTGGTATAACGAAGGATGTAGAAGTAAGTACCATCGGGTACTTGGGTATTATTGTTTTGCCAATTTCCATTCCATGCTTGTTCGTTGCTAAAGTTGGTGATGTGATAAACTACATCTCCCCAACGGTTTAGGATGGTTATTTCTGGCTCAAAACTGCTGTAGCAATCAATATTATCTACTAAAAACACATCGTTAATACCATCTTCGTTAGGCGAAAAACCTTCTGCAAAGCGAATTGGTTCGTCGCATTCTGGCGGTAGGTCGGCATCAACGGCTATGGTTACTATTGCCGAATCGCAGTAAATAGCACCGGAAACGGTTTCGACGCATACCTCATATAGAAAGCTATCTATATCGGCAAAGTCGGCATCTGGGGCGTAGGTAATGGTGAGGTTATCGTTAGGTGTTGCCGAGCCATTTTCTGGGTCTACAACTACTACAATAGATACGGTTTCGGTATCTTCCTCTGTTAGCACTTGGTCGTTTTCTAGTACTGGAATTTGTACGAGGCTGTTTACATCTGTAAAGGCATCGTCTGGTGCGGCAATAATATTTTCTTCTACAGGAGTTGTATCATTGGGTTCGGTACAATCGAGGCTTACAACAACCCATGCGGTGTCGCTGGCCATTCCTGTAGCATCGGTAATTACATAGCTAAACGAATCTGTTTCCTCACACACATCTGGCGGCGGTATGTACTCAACGGTAAGTGTGGTAAAGTCGAGGTTGATATCGGCATCGGGTAAAAAGGGGCCTTCTTGTAAAATGATGGCGGTTATTTCGTCGGCATCAGGATCGTAATCGTTTCCTAGCACATTAATGGATAGCGGCGTGTTTAAATTAACCGTTGCCGTGTCGTTATTAGCAATTGGTGGTTCGCTAATCGTACCTACCATAATAAAAATAGTTACCGATTCGCAATTATCATTTTCATCACAAATAGAAAGCAACATAATTTCCTGCCCAATAAAATCGCTATTAGGAATGTACTGTACACATTGGTTAATAATAATTAAACCGCCATTATCTGGTACATCTAATACTTCAATGGTATCAATTTCAAAGGCAATATCTAAGTAATCGCTTAGGCAAATATTAATAGGCGTTGCTTGTTCTGTTTGCTCGCTAATACTTAGGGTATCTTGTACAATGTTAACGCTTACGTAAGCGGTATCGCATAAGGTAGGCGAGCCATCATCACAAATAATATAGGCGATATAATCGGTTCCCATAAAACTCGAATCTGGTGTGTAGGTTAGGCTGTTTCCTGATCCTTCAATAACTGCCATACCGTGTAACGGGTCGCTTATCCATATAATGTTTAGGTTGTCATCGTTCGGGTCGCTGTCGTTTCCTAGTATATCAATTTGGGTGTTTTGGTTAATGGTCGTACTAGCAATATCATTCACGGCATCAGGCGTTTGGTTCTCATTGCTTCCGTCTTGAATGGTGATAATAACCGTTCCTGTATCACAAAGTTCTGGTTCGCCATTATCGCAAATGGTGTAGGTAAAGCTATCTGTTTCAACAGAACCTGCTAAGGGAGTATAAATTAATTCGCCATCGCTGGTTAAAATTACATCACCAAAATTAGGCATAGAGTAATCAACTAAAGTAATAATATCTCCTCCTAATGGATCGAAATCATTTTCTACTGGAAAAATTACAATCGGTGTTTCTAGCGGTGTAAAGTACTGGTCTATAATAGCAATAGGCGGAACGTTTACGGTGCCATCTCCTAGTACTAAAATGGTTACCAGCGTAATCGCACATTCGCCCGAAATATCATCGCATACTTGGTATTCAAAATAATCGGTACCAGTAAAACCTTCGTTAGGGGTATAGGTAATATAGTCAGAACCACTATCCGTAATACTTCCATGTTCTGGATTGGTAACAATGGCGGTTATTTCTAGGGAAGTGCCGCTGTCGTTATCTAATGCATTAATATCTATGGGCGTATTTTCTAGTGTATAAGCAATATCTGGTTCTGCATTTATATTTTCGGGTAGTACATCAACGGTTACGTAAGCCGTATCGCAAAAAGTAGGTGTACCCGAATCGCAAATAACATAGGTGAAATAATCTAAGCCTACATAGTTATTACAAGGGGTGTATAAAATGGTTTCTCCTACTACCTCTGCTTGGCAAACAGAAGGGTTCGAGCTGATGAATAAAGAAACAATCTCCCCATCAAGGTCAATATCGTTTTCTAGTACACTAATAACAACGGCAGCTCCATTTGCGGTGCTTGCTTCATCGTTTTGTGCTATAGGAGGAATGTTTAAACAGTTACCCCCTCCTACTAAAACACTTACATTACCCGTATCGCAAAAGCCTTCCGAGTCGCACACTTCATAACTAAATTCATCGCAGCCTTCGTAGCCTTCGTTAGGGGTGTAGGTAATGGTGCCATCTGCATTTAGCTCAACAGTTCCGTTGGTAGGTTGGTCTAAAATATCGGTAACACTTAATGCTTCATTGTCATCGTGCGAATCGCTATCGTTGTGCAATACATTGATGGTTGCGGTTTCGTCAATAGCAATTGTTGCATAATCGTTGTTGCCATTTGGTGCTTCGTTTTCTGCATCAACAGGAATAATAATAATGGCTACAATAGTAGAATCGCAATTGCCCGCTTCATCACACATAATGTAGGTAAAATGATCGGTTCCTACAAAATCTACATTGGGTAGGTAAACAAGCTCTCCTGTTTCGGGCGAGGCCGACTCGATAATGCCATTAACAGGAATTATCGTTACGCCATCTAAGATGATGCCTGTACCAATATCATTTTCTAAAACAGCAATGGTAATCGCTTCTCCTTCTGTTGTATAAACAACATCTGGCGCAGCCTCAATAGGCGCACCTATCGTAATATTTACAACGGCCTCAGCACAAGCTCCCGATGGGTCGCATACTTGGTAGGTAAAGGAATCTTCGCCTATATAATCAAGGTTGGGGAAGTAAGTAAATACGCCTACACCGTTAGGAGTAACCGTACCGTTGGCTGGTGGATTAAGAATGGTAATAATGAGTTCTTCATTGTTATTATCAGGATCGTTATCGTTGGCAAGTACATCAATGTTGGTTGGCATAGAAACCGTTGTTGCTCCTATATCGTCTTCGGCGGTAGGCGGCTGATTGGTTTCGCCAACCGAAATAACCACATAAGCAGTATCGCATAAACTAGGTACGCCATTATCGCATACAATATAGGCAAAATAATCAAAACCTTGATAACCTGCTTGGGGAGTATACGTATAAGTATCGCCTTCCTCAAAAACGAGTGTGCCATATAGTGGGTCGGTAATCGTGTTTAGTATTAATATTTGGTTGTTATCTGGATTGCCATCGTAATTTTGTGGGTCGTCGTCGTTGGCTAAAGGAGCTATTGTTATAGCAACGCCTATAGGCGTACTCACTTCATCGTTAATAGCTTCTGGCGCATCATTAAAAATGCCTTCGCCTACTACAATTACCACAACTCCTGCTGTACAGTTAAACTCCGTATCACAAGCTTCATAAACAAAGCTATCGTTGCCTATAAAACCTAGGTTGGGCGTATAGGTAACAGTTCCGTTTGTATTAATAACAGCAGTGCCATCAGTAGGAGGTACTAAAATGTTTCCTAGGTTAATTGCGCCTCCTTCGGGGTCGCTATCATTGTATAAAACAGGTACGGTTATAGGGGAATCCTCACCAGTAATAAATATTTCGTTATTGGTATTAGGCGGATGATTGGGTGCGTCTTCGGCAAGTACTTCTATGCTTACTAAAGTTTGGGTACAGTTGGCCGTTACATTACATACTTCATAAAGGAAATAATCAAAACCAGCAAAACCAGCATTAGGAGTATATACAATAGTATTGGTAGCAGTATCTAATACCGCAGTACCATTTGCTGGATTGGCAATGTTGTTGATATAAAGCGCTTCTCCTTCATCATTAATTAATACATTTACGCTTACGGGCGTTTGAAAAGGCGTTTGGGCCATATCTGGTTCGGCAATAATAACCGAGGTAGGGCCTGGAAGAACCGTAACTTGTATAGAGGCATCATCGCAAATAGGCCCTGTATCTGGATTGGCGCATTGGTTACAGGCATTGTAAAATATTACATCTGTACCTGTAAATCCTGGATTGGGGGTATATACAATTAAGCCTTCGTCATTTACAAAAGCAGTACCATTTACTGGCGGACTTACAATTAAGGTATTTAACTCATCGCTGCAAGGATCGGTATCATTAATAAGTGCATCAATTAATAAAGACGTATTAACATTGGTGAGCACATCATCGTTTTCGGCAACGGGTTGTGCACAAGCTATTTGCACATACACTTCTACATTTTCGGTTTCTCCTAGAGCGTTGGAGCCTACAATGGTTACGGTATCTAGTCCAAAGTGGTCGGGCAAAGGAGTATATTGAATACAATTATTGGTTAACAAATTAATTCCCGAATTAAAAACGGTTGTTGCATTGATAATTTCGGGTGCTGTACCTAGCAAATCGCAAAACTCCACACATATTTCTACGGGGGTGAGCGGGTCGGTACAATATTCGGTTTGGAAGGTACAATTAGTGCCTATGGTAATAAACACGGTTGCCGTATCACACATTTCGGCAATATCGCATACTACATACACAATGGTATCTGTACCGCCACAAACGCTGGTAGGGGTATAACTAATTTGGTTCGCAGTAATACTTACCGTACCACAATTAGGCGGATCAAATACCTGATTTACAATCATAGCATGACCATCTATTTCTATATCATTACCGAGTACGTCTATTAGTAAGTTTTCGCCTAGTAAAACCGATACCGTATCGTTAACGCCAATAGGAGGATTTTCGCCACAGCCTTCATCAACCGCTACATCGGCAATGGTAGAACTACATTCGCCATTGGTATCGCAGGCAGTAAAAGTAATTACGCCTAAAGCCGACGGTTCGTCGCCAGGAGGAATAAAGATGAAGCATTCTGCGGCACTACCGTCTACTACCGAACCTACGGTAGTTGTTACATTAATATCCACAATATTGTCGGTATTAATATCGCAAAAGTCGGGGCATATTTCAAAAGCGGTAAAGGAAGGCAAACAAAGTTGCAAGTCGTAGTTACAAACAGGACCTGGTTCTACGTTAATGGTTACGGTAGCCGTATCGCATAATGGGCAATCGTTGCAGGTTACATATTGCAGTTGGTCGGTGCCAGTAAAACCTACGCCTGGGTCGTATAAAACCTGTCCGTCTACAATTTCGGCAGAGCCGTTAAAAGGTCCCGAAACAATTGTATTAACGCCTAAGTCAAAAGCACAGGCATCGTAGTCGTTTTCGGCAAGCGGAATTACAATGCCATTATGTGGTGCTTCGGCAGGTATGGTTTCGCCATTTAAGATGTAGGCATCCTCGGCAATGGTTACTTCATCGTTTTGTGCCTCTGGAAAATAAATACATCCTACATGTACAATAATAACCGATGTAGCACACAACGAAGGCACTTGGTCATCGCAAATAACCGCAAAAATAGTATCGGTACCAAAAAAGCCTGGTAAAGCGGTATATCGAATACAAGTATCGTTTAAGTAAGTAATACTACAGTTAAAAGTGGTATGCGTTTCTTCTTCGTCGTAGCTTATTCCGTCGCCATTAGGATCGGTATAAGGATGACAAATTTGTGTAGGGGTTAATGGTTCGGTGCATATGGTAAAAGTGTCGATGTTAGGCGGGAGGTTATCCGTACTCGTAATATCAGATACGAGAATACTAACAACAGCTAAAGCACCATTGCCAAACTCATCTTCTACTAAGTAAGTGAACTCATCGGTACCTACAAAACCTAGGTTAGGAGTATAGGTAATAGAATTATCAATGTTAATAGTTGCAGTACCATTAGTAGGTTCAATAGGAATGCCAAAAATGCCTAAGTTGGTACCAATATCGTTTAATAAAACAATAATATTAATGGGGGTGTTAATAAGGGTTGTCGTTGCATCATCAATCGCAATTACTTCGTTACCTGTGCTTATAACTTCTACAATTACAGAGGCGGCACTAATTGTACCTGTAGCATCAGTAATGGTATAAGTAAATAAGTCGATGCCCGAAAAGCCAGGATTAGGAATATAGCTAATCGTGCCATCAGTATTAATAATTACGGTTCCATCGGTAGGGTCAACACCAATATCTAACACGCTAATATCAGTGCCTATATCGTTGGCCAGTACATTAACAATAATGCCGCTATTTTGAAGGGTAGATACGGTATCGTTAACGGCTAATACCTGCGAAGTAACGGCATTAATGGTAATATCAACTGTTGCTTGAGCAGTTAATCCATCAATATCAGTTACTAGATAAATAAACGAGTCGGTGCCAGTATAACCCGCATTAGGGGTGTAAAGGATGGTGCCATTACTATTTACCTCGATAGTCCCATTAGCAGGATTGGTAACAATACTTACTGTTAAACCGTCGCCCGTATCATTGTTTAGCACTACTATAATAATTGGTGTATCCTGTAGCGTAACAACAATGTCGTCTTGAGCTTCAGGGTCGTCTAAAATAGGAGAAAATAAAAAATTGCCCGAGGAAGGGGTTAATTTGATGCTTTCTCCAATAATGGCATGGGCATTATTAAGACTTAACAATATACACCCACTTATAAACAGTAGCTGAATTAAAGTGGTTATATTTTTCATTCGGAAAAGGTTTTTTTTACTCGTAAATCTATTCATTAAGTAATAGCCTAGTAAAGTAATATCAATATTTATTCCAATAACATAAGCTTGTTTTTTAAATAAGCCTATGCAATAGGTACGGATGTACAAAAAATGGTTTTGTGGAATATTTATTTTTGCATTACCTAAATTTATATAGATAGCATTACTATTGCTTACACATTCATTATTTAATAAACGGTAGAAAAGTCCTAGATAATTTAGGTAGTAAAGGGCACGGATCTATTTTACAGTACGTTTGGTTTGAGAAAGCATTAACTATGCCTAAAAGCATAAGGTAGAAGGAGACGAAAAGGATGGAATCCATTTACGCCAATATGCGAAAAGTAGTTTTGTTTTAGGTTTTAAATAGGTCACTATATTCTTTTCGCAGTTAGTAATTATACATGGACACATCTCGCTAATTGGGCTTCAAATATTTTCGATAATATGCTGCATTTTTTTTGCAAAAAAATGAGCTGCTAAAGTGTTATATCAATAAGTATACCGCCATGTGTAACAAATGTCACGAAAAAGCCATCTTTGCGTTTTGTTTAATTTGTTTGTCTTCAATAAAACGCTTAAAAAACTTTTTGGTAGTAGCTCATTAGGGGCTAAGTTTTAATAATTATACCCAAAGCTAACACTACAAAAATGCAGTATTCTTATTTTTTTTGCAACAAAAAAAAACGCATTACGTACAATCTTCCAATAAGGTTTATTAAAAAAAAGGACGCTGTTTAAGTAAAGGCTAATGCCTTTTTACTAGCTATACAATGCAGGAATCTTAAATACAAAGTTAGCACTTCCGTAACGTTATTTTATGTCTGTTATTAGCTAATCTGCTTATGTAAATAAGCAATATGAGATGCTTTGTAATAATAATGTAATTTAAATATGCCTGTTTAGTTTTTAAAAAAGCTTGTAGACCAGTATTTTATAAACAATTACCTAAGTAAACCTTTGACTGTATTAATCCCGTAAAATTTAATGAAAGGCATAAAAGCTTGATGAAATGCCTATTGCAAAAATCTTCCTAATACCTAAGCCCTCCTTACTATTAGCAATAGATTGCCTTCCAAATACAATCATACAACAATAGTGGTCTAATAAAATAATCAAACACGCTATCAAATCAGCATTTTAATAGAACTAATAATGAAGCAGCTACTACACTCTATATTATGTTTTTTCTTACTAGGCTCGATCCATAACGTTTTCGCAGACAATTGCAATATTGCTTTATCATTTTCCTATTCAGAAAGTAATGGGCAGGTATTGTTTAATAATTATACTAGTAATGCCGATGCTTATTTGTGGGATTTTGGTGATGGCACAACGTCTATTATGAAAAGTCCCGCACATGCTTTTGCAGAAAGTGGAGCTTATTTAGTATGTTTTACCGCTTATAACGCCATTTTTAATTGTGAGCGTTCGTTGTGTATTAATGTATTTGTAGCGGGAGGTGCTGCACCAGTAGATTGCAGCGATTTATCTGCCGATTTTTTTCCGATGTTAAACGATGGATACCATGTTGCCTTCTTAAATCAAACAGTAGGAGAAGCAGATAAATATGTTTGGAACTTAGGAGATGGGAGTAGCCAAGAAACCGAAAATATACAACACACCTACACCGAACCTGGCGTGTATGAAGTATGTATGGAAGCCCATAATAGCAATACCAACTGCAGCACACAACATTGCGAGTGGATAAACATTGTTCCTTATACCTATGTGCCTGTAATTGCTCCTATCATACAAGAATCGGGCATTAGTGCGGGTTTTACCTACGAAGTAAATGGACTGGAAGTAAGTTTTATCAATGTCTCTCAGGCAGCAGACGAATATTTGTGGCAGGTTACACCAGATGAGATGCTGGCAGAAAGCAACCCTACTTTTAGCTATTCTGAAGCAGGAACTTATGATGTTTGCCTTTATGCCAGCAACAACTTGCAAATGGAGTTTGATGTGTTTTGCACCGAAATAGTGGTTGAGTGTGTTGCGCCAGTTGAAGCGAGTTTTACTTTTGAGCAAACAGGTACCAGCTTTAACTTTACCAACACAAGTACCAATGCCACTACTTACGATTGGTCTTTTGGCGATAATAGCCTAAGCATTGCAGCCAATCCGAGCCATACATTTACCGATACAGGTTTTTATGAAGTATGCCTAAACGTATACAATGCTAGTACTGGTTGCCAAAATAGTTCTTGCCAAGATGTATTAATAGTTGCCGAACTAACTGCCGATTTTACTTATACGCTTGATGGATTTACCGCCAACTTTACCAACAATTCGGAAGGGGCAGATGAATACTTTTGGTTTGTTGAGCCAACTATAGAAGGTTTTGATACCAACTTTACCTATGAGTTTCCTGGAACAGGCAGTTATCAAGTATGCCTATATGCTTTTAGCGAAGTAAGCCTACAATTTGCAGAATATTGCGAAACCATCTTGATTGTACAAGGGATTATTCCTGTAGGTACTTGCACAAATAGTGCTGATTTTGAGGCTGATGTAATAAATATGACTGCTACGTTTAACGATACGTCTGTAGGAAGCTATACACAAGTTTTTTGGGATTTTGGAGATGGGAATTCTAGTATAGAACCCAACCCAAGCCATACTTATAATGTAGTAGGTGCTTATACGGTAAGTTTAACCATTACTGATGATGATGGCAGTTGCCAAGAAATAAGCACACAAACAATTAACATTACCGAACCCATTGTTTGTGATATAGTAGCAGGGTTTAATTATAATATTGCGACTGCTTCTTTAGCAGTAGATTTTACCAGTACTGCTAGTGGTGATTTTGCTCAAATGCGATGGGATTTTGGTGATGGTACCAATAGCAGCAGTTTAAATCCTTCGCATACTTATACCGATGCAGGTGTATATGAAGTCATCATGGTTGCGAGTAACCCCAATACTGCTTGTGCCGATACTAGTACACAAATAATTACAGTAAGCAGTCCAAATGATGCATACATTCGCAAAATAATGGTGGATGAATGTGGTACACCTGCGGGACAACAGGAAGCGCTGTTTTTGCAACTTGGCGAAACGCCCGTTACCATTAGCGAAATGCGGGTTAATTGGGCCAGCGATAACGATTGGCTAGGCTTTTGTAGCAACGCCGTTACTACCGATTTAATGAATAGCAGCATACTAGGCGGTGGGGAATTTTTGGAACCTACAGGTGGTATATTACCTGCCAATGCAATGGTAATGATACTTACAAGCGAAGCTTTCGACCCCTCGGTTTACGATTTAAGCGCAATTAGCACCAATATTTATGTATTGTACCATTGTGGCACTACCTCTAGCGGATTTTTTCCTAATAATACCGAAACATTGGTTTACACAACCGTACAGTTTGCTCCTGGAGTATTGCAAACAGTTGCTTATAATAATGCAATTATTGGCGAAAACAATGGCAATGGTGCTTACCTAACCTTTAATGCAGCTGGCGAAGCACAAAGTGCTAATGATGGATGTGTACTAGTAGACACCGAACTCGTAACACCTGTGTGCGAATTAAGCTCGCAGTTTAACTATATAATAAGCACTTATAGCCAAGTAAGTTTTATTAATACAACAATAGGTACAGCCGATGAATACTCGTGGAACTTTGGCGATGGCAATACCTCCAGTTTAGCCAATCCGAGCCATACGTATCCTATTTCGGGTACTTACGAAGTATGCCTACGAGCAAGTAATGGGGAAGGCTGCAATAATATTTATTGCGAAACCATTACGATAACCGTACCTTGTGAGGTAGCATCGTCTTTTACTTATAGCCTTAGTAATCAGGATGTAAGTTTTATTTCTATGGCTACTGGTAATGTTACCAATGTTGAATGGAATTTTGGCGATGGTAATACGTCTACCGATTTAGCACCCGTGCATACTTATGCCGATACAGGTTCGTATATTGCCTGCCTAACAGCTTATAGTGGCGAAGATTGTAGCGACCCATATTGTGCTACTATTGAAGTTGACGCACCAGAAGTTTGTGCGATAACCCCCGCATTTGGGCAAACAGTTAATGGTTTAACGGTTGATTTTGTAGATACCTCTATGGGAGATTATGATGAAGTGTCGTGGAATTTTGGCGATGGAAGTAGTTCGGGCGAAGCCAACCCAACCCATACGTATGCGGAGGAAGGTACTTATTTTGTTTGTATTAGCATAAGAAATACCCTTACCGCATGTAATGAAATGGCTTGTGCAAATGTTACGGTTACAGTTACAGTACCTAATGGAAATAATGGTAACGGAAATAATGGTAATGGGGGAGGCATTATTAATCCTTTTGGTAAAACTAATGAGACCAAATCTGTATCAAGTCCTTCAAATAATACCGCAGAAGAAAATAGTGGGTCTAGCATAGAATTGAATACGCCAAGCATTTATGATACAGGAGAGCAAGCCGATAATTGTTCTTTTGAAATTGCTTTTGAATATGAATGTGATGGCTTAAATGTGCATTTTATGAATGCCTCTAAAGGAGATTTTAATGAAATAGAATGGCAAACAGGAGATGGCGTTAGCTTATACAAAGACAGTCCAAAGTACACCTATAAGGAAGCAGGACCTTATACTTTTACCTTATACCTCACCAACACTAAAACCAACTGCCAAAAATCGTACAGCGGTATGGTGTATGTTTTTGATTAAAGGAGTGTAGGGGGGGGGATTTTTGATATTTGAAATGTGATTTTTGATTTTTTCTGCTGACGTAGGGAAGTTTAAAATTGGTTATTGATTATTATTTGAAAATTGTGATTTGGTAATTGAGTATTTTGATATTTAAAATATGATGTTTGTTTTTTTTCCTGCTGAAAATACAGAATTGTTTAGTGGCTTCTAGCTACTACATAAATCGCTAGGGGTAGCGAAGCGAAACCGTCCAACTACCATGTGCTAACTACCCAATACCAACTCTCAAAACTAAGCCTTCATCTTGCTACGTTTTAGCAAATAGGGGCGTAAAATTTGGTCGAAAGGTTGGTTAATATCTGCCTCTACAAAATCAATGCGATATTGGGCGCATTTCATTTTTAAATCTTTAAAAAGTTTACCGACTTGTTCTTGGTAAAAATCTTTTACCTGATTGGGTTGCAATTTAATTTCTTCCCCTGTTTCCATATCTACAAAAACATAAGGACGGTTTTCAAATTCAAAATCGAGTTCCCGTTTTTTATCGGCAATATGAAATAAAATAACTTCGTGTTTATTGTGTTTTAAATGCTGCAAGGCCGAGAATATTTCTTCTTGACTTTCGGCATTGGTAATCATATCGCTAAAAATAATTACCAGCGAACGTTTGTGAATGTTTTCTGCAATTTGATGTAGGCATTTTGCAGCGGCTGTTGTTTTACGAGCTTTAGCGGTTAAGGCATCTCTATCTATTACTCTTTGTATGTTGGCATTAATTACTCGCTGGTGTACCGTAGTAGATTTTGCTTTGGTATGAAACTCTACTTCATCAGAAAAAATGGTGAGTCCTACGGCATCTCTTTGTCGTTTAAGCATATACATTAATGCGGCTGCCGATACTGCCGAAAACCGCAATTTGTTAATAGCAGGTTTCCCATCCTTACCCGCATCCTCTGGAAAATACATCGACGAGGAGGCATCCAAAATAATGCGACAACGCAAATTGGTTTCTTCCTCAAAACGCTTTACAAACATTTTATCGGTACGAGCAAATACTTTCCAATCAATATTTTTAATGGGGTCGCCATTATTAAATAAACGATGCTCGGCAAACTCTACCGAAAATCCATGAAAAGGACTTTTGTGTAAGCCAATAATAAATCCTTCTACTACTTGCTTTGCTAATAATTCAATATTATTAAACTGATGTAGATCCTTGGGGCTGATAATTTCTGCCATAATTATTCTGCTATTTTCTTTTTATTGTAGGGCAAATTACAACCTTTTTTTCAATAGAAAAAAACTATTTGTTATAATCCCTTAATTTTAACGCAACTGTTGTGCCATATTTATGCGATGGGTGTGCTTCCTTTGCCTAAACCTAACAACAAGGAAACCATAAATGGCAACTATTGTCAATTGTTAATTCAGGACCTCATCGAGAAAATTCATGAATTTTCTCTACCCCCAACCCGAAGAAACGATCTATCTAAAAATCAAAAAAAAAACAATCGTCAGCCTATAAAAACTAACAGCGCAGCGATCTGACAATGAGCGCAGCGAATGGTCTGACTACTGACTACTAAAATAACAACCGCCTCATTCCTAGTAAATCAGGAATAAGACGGAAGCTTGGTCTTTCAAAGCAAGGTATGAAACTTGTTGATAATTTTTTGGAAAGCCCATTTTTTAGAAAGCAGGAATAATAGATATGCCTACAGAAAAAGATTGTACATCAGGACCTTCGGCTTCTTTAAACATAGAACTTAAATCGTATTTGCCGTAAAAGTTAAGGCTACCGTATCCAATTCTAGCCATTACCCCGTAGCGAGTTTTATTTAAGTTAAAGTTATCTTTAATCACTTCCTTTTCGCCATCTATTTTTTGCTTTAATTTGCTGTTAATTAAAAGGCTTCCATAAACCCCTGCACCTACCGTTACTGCTGGCTTGCTACCATTGTGGTATTTGTAGTTTAAGGTTAAAGGCACGGTTAACATGGTAGTAGCTAAACAATTTTTATCAAAATTTTCGCCTGTTTCTGTAATGGTTAAGTTAGCAGCGTCAGGTGTTAAGCTAATATCTTTTACAAAGCGGTACTTATTAAAGTCGAAGGCTAAACTGGTGCCTACAAAAATATTTTGGTTAAGGTAGGCTTTAGCACGTAAAGTATGTAAGGTAATGTGGCTCGATTTCCAAGGAGCTACTTCTAAGTTGCTGTACTCGTTTGGTAATTCTGCAAAACCGCCAATGCCTATATCTAAACCACCTAAGCCAATTTCTCCGTTTGGCATTCTGGAAGAGGTTTTTGTTTTATTCGTTTTACCTTTTATACCATTTCTTGATTTATTTTGGTTAGCTGCGCCATTTGCAGGTTTGCCAGGAACTCTTATTTTTTCAATTTTTTGATTTGATGG
>JAHDBT010000154.1 GCA_020630215.1 Bacteroidota bacterium | reverse complement strand
ACGAATGGCCAATAGCGAGCTATTGCGAGCATTTGTAACGCAGGATTGGGCAAAAAAATAAGCGATAATGACCGATTTTATTTTTCCACTTTCACTTATTTAAAAAAGTATTTTTTATGCTGTTTTATTTAGCATTAAAAGCTACCACAATCAGCGGCACAACTAGGTACAACACCACAGTTATAGCCAACTGTTACCGTTTCCGAGATACATGCATCTGTCCAAGTAATAGTATAAGTATTTACACCAGATGCTCCACTAGCAGGAGGTGCAGTAATATTACCTGGGTCAGCAGCAATAGTGTAGCTTGCACAAGAACTGGTTAAGCTAGGGGTAGTGGTACAATCACCTAACGTTGGTATTAATAAACTAGCATCATAACTAGGATACACTACCAAGTCGTAGCTGCCTGCGGCAATCACGCTGCCATTATCGTTACATACAACTGCTGCGTATAAAGTTTGCGTTTCGCTGGCACAATTATCGCCACCACCAAAAGCAGCATTACCACCTGCATAAGCGGTTCCTAAAGCGGCATCGGTGTACCAGTATAAAGTACCGTCTGCTAGGCTGGCATCATCCATAACTACATCACCATAAGCTGGTAAACTAGTAGGAGCTGCGCCATTACAAACATTTTCGCTGCCGCTAACGCCTGTTGTTACTACAGGGCAAGCAATTCCACAATTATAACTTACTGTTACTGTTTCCGAAATACAAGCATCTGCCCAAGTTACCGTATAGCTGTTCATGCCCATTACACCAGCACCTGGGGCAGCAGTAATATTTGCGCCATCAGGGGTAATGGTATAGTTAGCACAAGAGCTGGTTAAGTCAGGAGCTGTTGTACAATCGCCTAAAGTTGAGGTTAATAAAGTAGCATCATAATCAGGGTATACTACTAAGTCGTAGCTACCTGCGGCAATCACGCTGCCATTATCGTTACATACAACTGCTGCGTATAAAGTTTGCGTTTCGCTGGCACAATTATCGCCACCACCAAAAGCAGCATTACCACCTGCATAAGCGGTTCCTAAAGCGGCATCGGTGTACCAGTATAAAGTACCGTCTGCTAGGCTGGCATCATCCATAACTACATCACCATAAGCTGGTAAACTAGTAGGAGCTGCGCCATTACAAACATTTTCGCTGCCGCTAACGCCTGTTGTTACTACAGGGCAAGCAATTCCACAATTATAACTTACTGTTACTGTTTCCGAAATACAAGCATCTGCCCAAGTTACCGTATAGCTGTTCATGCCCATTACACCAGCACCTGGGGCAGCAGTAATATTTGCGCCATCAGGGGTAATGGTATAGTTAGCACAAGAGCTGGTTAAGTCAGGAGCTGTTGTACAATCGCCTAAAGTTGAGGTTAATAAAGTAGCATCATAATCAGGGTATACTACTAAGT
The DNA here is from genome assembly GCA_020630215.1 of Bacteroidota bacterium. Lineage (GTDB taxonomy): Bacteria > Bacteroidota > Bacteroidia > Chitinophagales > UBA2359 > JAHDBT01. Next base: position 12,682 of record JAHDBT010000154.1, on the reverse strand, counting down.
CGTAGCTACCTGCGGCAATCACGCTGCCATTATCGTTACATACAACTGCTGCGTATAAAGTTTGCGTTTCGCTGGCACAATTATCGCCACCACCAAAAGCAGCATTACCACCTGCATAAGCGGTTCCTAAAGCGGCATCGGTGTACCAGTATAAAGTACCGTCTGCTAGGCTGGCATCATCCATAACTACATCACCATAAGCTGGTAAACTAGTAGGAGCTGCGCCATTACAAACATTTTCGCTACCACTAACACCTGTTGTTACTACAGGGCAAGCAATAGGGCAATCATAAGCTACAGTTACCATTTCAGAAATACAAGCGGCCGTCCAAGTTACCATATAAGTATTGTTGCCAGACACACCTGCACCTGGTGCGCTAGTAAGGTTACCTGCGGTAGAAGTAATGGTATAGTTATTACAAGTACTCGTTAAGTTAGGAGCTGTTGTACAATCACCTAAAGTTGTTGTTAGGAGTGTTGCATCATAATCAGGATATACTACTAGGTCGTAGCTACCTGCTGCTATAAAGGTGCTAGTACTTGTACATTGAACGGCTGCATATAAAGTTTGAGCATCGCTTGCACAATTATCGGCACCACCAAAGGTTACATTTCCTGCTACATAGGCAGTTCCTAAAGCGGCATCGGTGTACCAGTATAAAGTACCATCTGCTAGGCTGGCATCATCTAAAGTTACGTCCGTAAAGGCAGGTAAAGCAGTAGGAGCTGCGCCATTACAAACATCTTGGCTTCCACTAATAGCAGTTGTTACTACTGGACAAGCCGTAGCACCACAATCGTAGTTGGCGGTAACAGTTGTTTCGCAATTAGTTGAAACAGGACAATTAACGGCATCTAAAACAATATTATCAATAATAAAAGTTGCACCAGAAGTACCCGTTTCGGTGGCTTCAAATAAAATGGTAGTTGCACCTGTTGGTACACCTAAACCAATTACCTCTATAGGTAAGGCAGAACCATTAACAGCTTGGCAAGTATAAGCAGCAACGGGAACTCCACCAATTGATATAGAAAATAAAATACCTTCATTAGCCGTATTATTACAACTTCCTCCTAATACATCGAAAGTTAAATTCACCTCGGTACAAGTAGCAGGTATATTAATGGCTTGCGAAATAGCGGTATAAGTATTTTCTCCAAATCCACCAAACCAAGCTTCGTTGCCCGTTGCATCTAAATTCCCCGTTGCATCTATTACAAGAGCTGCACTAGGCGTGCCAGGTGGTATTTCTGTTACCTGTGTCCAAGAAGCAGCATTTTCCAAATCACCATCGGTAATTAAATCGCCAGGCGAAGCTGGTGCTGTGCAACAGTCTGGTCCCGCAGGATTTGGCACAAACGCTACGGTATAATCTGCTGTTCCGCTACCAGAAGCAACAGGGAAAGTAGGATTGCCAGCATCGGCAGTTACGTTTATATAAGTAGCACAGCCTGCAATAGGCGTAATAACAGGTTCGGTACATAGGTTTTCGCCAGTTACGGTAACCAACGTGCTAATGTCTGTTGGTGGTCCAGGGTAAACGGTTACTACATACGTACCTCCATCTAAAGTAGTTCCTAAAGGTGTGCTAGCACAATCTATATTTAAGTAATAGGTTTCGGTAGTAACAGTACAGCCTGTTGCGGTAAGTGCTGCTATAGTTGTAGGGTTAGCAATAGCTGTACCACCAGCACTTAAATAACCTCCTGTAGACCATGAAAGGCTTAAATCATTAGTTTCATCAATTACTAAACCCGTTAATGCGGTATAATCTGTTGATAAACTAATAGTACCAGAAGTTTCACAAAAATCGCCAGTATCTGTATACATAGTTGTTACAGCAGAAGGACAAACTGCCCCACAAGAACCTTGTGTGGAAGAATAGGTATTGGCACCACTTTGCCAATCGGCATAACATGATATAGAGTTAGTAGCCCAAGTAGCTTGAGCCGCTGCGGTAGTATTCATAAGTGCCACCTGATCAGCCGAGAAGTTACTCATACAATCATCGTCTACATAATCCATAAAGTTAGCAGAGTAACCATAGGTTGCTGTAGAAGTACAATTAGTTGTATTAACAGTAGGGCAGCCATAATTTTCACCTGATTGGGGAGGCGTATCGCCTAAGTTATCAGAAAAGGTATGTTCTAAGCCAAAGTAGTGTCCTAGTTCGTGTGTCATGGTAGCACCACCATCATAAGGTGCTGAACTATCTAAAGCACCTCCCGAGGTACAACCACCAAAAGTCTGCGAACCAAAAGAATCGAATGCTACAAATACGCCATTTCCATTGGGGTTACTTGCGCCGCCTAATGGGGCTAGTCCTAAAATAGCACCAAAACCATGACCTGCCGCAGCATTGCTACTTATAAAAAAGTTAACATAACCCGTCCAAGGTCCAGCACCTGAGTTCCAAGTATAATCTCCTACTGTAATTGCATAACCACCAAGAGTATTTTCGCCAGCAGGAAAGTTTTGGTCGGCTAAACAAAATTGAATACATGCCCCATCTTCAGGCATAGCATCTAAACCCGCATTGCCACCAAAATCCGTACAACCTGCTTCAATCCAAGAACATAACTCTGCTGCATTAGCATTAGAAGAGCTATAATCCAAATTTAATTGATCGATTTGCGCTTGTGCAGCATCAACTAAACAAGTAACATTTGATGCGTCAATAGGCGTATTGTAGTGTACTGCAATAGGTATAATTAAAGGGTTGGTACAAGGCGCATTCGATTGCCGGGCAGCCGTTTCTTCAATAGCAGCTCTGCGCTCTTGATAATCTCTACGAAAATCCTCATCTTCCATTAGTTGTTCCATGTATTGCGTTGCAGCACAACGTTGCACTTCTGGAACAGAACTAGGAGTAAGTGCAATCTTACTCGGTACTTGTGCCATCAACGATTCTCCCATACCACATAGTAGAATTGTTAGACACAACATCATTTTTCTCATAATATTTTTCTTTAGTAATTATAATATTTTGTGTAGCGCAGCAAATATAAGTCTATTGTTTTCAAACTTGCACATTTAAAAGTAAATAATTTATTTTTTTCACTCAACACATTATATTGATTAACAATACCAACACAACACATTCCATTCATTCCTAATGTCTGCAAATTTCATTCACAAATAGTCAAGCTTTTTAATCAAGCTTACAGGTAAATTTCCCTCTTTACATTTACAAAAAAATACATTTAACAAATTTAATTTCAAATTTCCTTCTAATGAAATTTACAGGTGATGTAGTAAAAGCTGTTAACATCCAAAAATTTTGTTATTTTTGCTTTGTTAGGGCCTGATATTTGAGGGTCTTACTATAATTGTCCATTTAATAAAATATAATCGTATGCAAGAAGTATTAAGCTCACAGCATTTTATGCAGCTCGAAGATAAATATGGTGCACATAATTACCATCCGTTACCAGTCGTATTAGCTCGTGGTGAGGGCGTGCATGTTTGGGATGTGGAAGGTAAACAGTACTACGATTTTTTGTCGGCTTACTCGGCAGTAAATCAAGGGCATTGTCACCCTGCTATTGTAAAAGCATTAACCGATCAAGCATCGACCTTAAACCTTACCTCTCGTGCTTTTTATAATGATGTATTGGGCTTATACGAACAATACATTACCAATTTACTAGGCTACGATAAAGTATTGCCAATGAATACAGGCGTAGAAGGTGTAGAAACGGCTATTAAAATTGTACGAAAATGGGCTTACGAAAAAAAGGGTACGCCCATGAACCAGGCGAAAATGATTTTTGCTTCTGGTAATTTTCACGGTCGTACTTTAGGCGCGATTTCGGCATCGCAAGACCCCGACAATAAAAGTTTTGGACCGTTTGTGCCAGGTTATATTATTGTACCTTATAATGATTTAGCAGCACTAGAAGAAGCTTTGCAAGACCCTGATGTAGCAGGTTTTATGGTAGAACCCATACAAGGGGAAGCAGGGGTTGTAGTACCTGATGATGGCTATTTGAAAAAAGCAGCTGCCTTGTGTAAGCAAAATAATGCCTTGTTTGTTGCAGATGAAGTACAAACAGGTTTAGCACGTACCGGAAAAATGTTGTGCTGCGAACACGACGATTTACGTCCTGATGTATTGATATTAGGTAAAGCTTTATCGGGTGGGGTATTTCCTGTTTCGGCAGTTTTGTGCGACGATGAAATTATGATGTGTATTAAACCTGGCGAGCATGGTTCTACTTATGGCGGTAACCCAATGGCTTGTAGAGTAGCTATTGCTGCCCTAAAAGTTTTAGTAGATGAAAAACTAGCAGACAATGCCCAACATTTAGGCGAAGTGTTGCGCCAAGGATTGCGAGATCTAAACAGTCCTTTAATAAAATTAGTACGAGGACGAGGTTTGCTAAATGCAATTGTTATTGATAGTGATGAACACTCGAAACTAGCTTGGAATATTTGTATAAAAATGCGAGATAATGGCTTACTAGCCAAACCTACTCACGGTAATAAAATTCGTTTTGCACCGCCTTTGGTAATGACGGAAGAACAGATTTACGATTGTGTGAGCATTATTGGTAAATCTTTAGCAGCGTTTTAAAATGGTACTTGGTAGAGGGTACATAGTACTTGGTATTTAGACGGTTCCGCTGCGCTACACTGTTGTAACTTGCCAACATTTGACCTATTTTATCTAAGTTTTAAAATAGTAGAAGGTAGAACTTATAGATGACATTGTACTTTCTACTTCTCTACTTTATACATCACCATAAACAAGCCTCCAAAATGAAACCCATTCTAATAAGCTATTTAGTTTTTGTATTGCTTTTTTTTGCTACTTGCAAGAAAAAAGATACTACTCCTAAAATACTCACAACAACTCCTATGGATTGGATGAGTCAGATTGTTGACTTTTATGACGACCAAGACGTTGCCTTAGTTGATATATGTTTACCTCGCTCGCATGATACAGGAACGTTTATAGAAAGTTCGTGCTTGGCAGGCAATCCTTGTAATACCCAAACGCAACACCTACACATGCAAGAACAGTTAGAAGCAGGTCTTCGGGTGTTTGATGTTCGTCCTGTACGAACAGAAGAAGGGGAGTATTTTACGCATCATACAACAAGTTGCGGAGGTTTGGGTTGCTTTGGCGTTTTGATAGAGGACTTGTTATTGGACCTAAAAACGTTTTTAGATAATCATGCAGAATTGGTTATTTTGCAAATCAATCATTTTTGCGAAACAGGAAGCGACGATACCGATTTTATAGCAATGATTGATGCTACTTTGGGCGATAAATTGTATAAAACAACCAACAGCAACGAATCTATTATTAACAAGCCCATTCGGGAAATCGTATCGCTCGAAAATAATACGGGTAAAGCGATTGTGTTGTATGAGGATTTAGACGCTGCCTCTGCTACTCCAACTTTAGGACAATTTGATTATGCTGCCATTCCAACGGAGGGCTATTGGAGTAATGTATTTGTTTTGGAGGAATTAAAAGCAGATCAGTTTCAACGTTTTGAAGATTTTAATGATATGGGAAGTACTTTGTTTGAGCTTTCTTGGACAATGACGCAAAACACCGATATGGCAATTGATTGTTTTTTAAATGCAGCTAATGCTACCTCCATTTTAGATTTGGCAACGATTGCTAATGACAGCCTACAAATAAACATCACCGAATTAATCACTAATGGCAATATCCACAAAGACAAAATCCCCAATATGCTTTCGGTGGATTTTGCGGATACTTTTGTAACGGATGAATGTATTAAGATAACGGTGTTGAGCTTGGAATAAAATATCTTCCATCCATCAATAAAAAGCTTCCACTTTTTTTCATTTCCCTAAGTGAATGAGAAAAAGTGGAAGCTTTTTTTATTCCAAAAATCATTTATAAGTATCTCTGCTAATAACACGTAAACTAGAGATTATATCTAGCAGAACTATTGATAATCAATAATCTATCATTAAGCCCCCCCTTTCGGTCATTTAGCGAAGCCGAAGTATTAGAAAGGATGCATGGAAACACCGTTTTTGGTTATCTTTAAGCCCGTTCACCTCACATTTCGACTACGCTCAATGACTGGTGAACTATTTTTTTCCTACTTTAATCTCTAGCCCACGTTAATAACGTATTAGCGATGCTCCTATGCGACTAACATTGGGGCTAAACATATTAAAGTCTCCTACAGAGATAACCTTATTTCCATCAAAATCAGCTAAGGAGTAAACATTAATTAAGCTTATTTGTGTAGCATAGCCATTAAGATCATTCACGCTAATAACGCCATCTGCATTATAATCGCCTGCTACTAAGGCAAAGTAGTCGTCTTCTAAGTACTTTAGTTGCAGAAGCCCTCCGAACACATTAGATATCGAACTAAAATTAAAGGACTCACTATTGGGTAAATTAACAACATTCTCGCTAATAACCGCCAAGTGATTGCGATGCCTAACCACTAAACGATAGTTGGTTCCTTCCGTTAGTGTGTAAAACAATACGCCACTTTGTCTATCATCTACAGCTGTAATTTCTCCCGTGTTAAGTAGTAAGCCAGCTCGCTGTTCTATTACAATATTCGGATCATTTTCGTCTCTAACTTCCAATAATATCCAATCTACAACATCGGCAGCTAAATTGTTATTACTTTCTGTTCCGCTATAATTCCAAGGTGAAGCTTGGTAGGGTTGTGTATTTGGCAATAAATTGTAATCGTTTATTTGGGTCTGCATCTTGCCAGCACCTGCATAAAAGCCTTCTAAAAACACTTTGGCTTTTATTGCTACTTCCTTCTCTCTACACAATACAAATTGTTCAAAAGGACTAGCAAAATTATCAAAACTTACCCTACTGTTTAGCACATCTACACTACTTGCTTCTCCAATAAAAGTCCATGTTCCATCAGCTGTTTTGTCTCGTCCATAACATTTGATTTTATTTGCTTGTGTTTCGTACACTTCTGCTAGGTACTCGTTTATTTGAAAATTGACTGTGCTACTTGCAAATCCATCTGTATCATAATGTGTAATTACAAAATATTGATTATCGAGTACCTCTTCTTCGCTATTGATACCATCTGTATTACAAGGAGCTACATTTATGATAGATGCGGTTATATTTCCAGCAACTCCCGCATTATAATCCATGGTGATATTGCTATTGGTAAAATCCATTAGTCCTCCCATTTGCGGTTGACTTTGACTTACACCAATACCTAAAGGTACACAGGATATATTGCGATTTGCATTGCCAACTAAGCTAGCATGTTTACCTGCTACCCTATCCACTACCTCTGAGCCACTGGTTTCATTAAACTGAAAATAATGCATTAAATCGTTTTCTGAACCACTTAGTGTATGATGCATTAATTCTCTAATTTCTTGTGTACTTAATGTTTTATTCCAAATGCTCACTTCCTCTATCAATCCAGTATAATTAACCCAGCCTTTATAGCTACCAATTTTTAAGGTGCTTAAACTCATAGCATTAGTTGTTACACTATGTGTAGCTCCTTCACCATTTACATATACTGTTATACCAGTTGGCGCAACAACAAAGGCTACATGCGACCATTCGTTAGGAGGTACTATTAGTCCACTAGACCACGACAAATCACCATCAGGATGTTGATAGCCTAGCATATTGTTTTCTCCCCTAAAATTCATGCCTATATCCGTATCATCATTAAACACAATTCCTGCATAATTAGACTGTATACCAGTAGGTTTTACCCAAGCCACAAAACTAAATGAATTGCTAACAATATCTACAGGCTGTGTTTGCACATAACAGTCTTCTGGATTCTCTGAGAAAAGGTAATATTCCAATTCTAGTGCGGTAATCGGGCTGTCATCTACGTCATTACATCCAATACAAAAGTTGGTGTTAGAAATATCGAAAAAGATATTATCACTACAAATAATTTGTACCCTAAGCAAATCACCTTTGTTATCAGGCACAACAATAGGGTGTGCGCCATCGTTAGGAACGTCTCTTGCTAGGTTAATAGGATAAGTAAAACCTCCATCTGTTGATAAGAAAATATCTACATTGGCACAGTTAACAGGGGCGGCAGTTGTGTTAGCTACCTCCCAAGTAACCGTTTCTGTATGGCCTACTGTCCAAGAAATTGCTGTATTAGGCGATGTTACTAAGAATGGTCCTGAAGTAGCATCCGTTGTTACCTCCATTAAGTCGCTATCAGTACATCCAGCGTTGATGTTATTATCTCTAACTGTAAAAGAAAATTCCATATCTCTACTTACAACAGGAAGCACTTCCCACATTGAGCTTGCGTTATCAACAATTGCGGCTAAATTAGGCATATAACGATAGGGAACAGTAACGGGTCGTAAAGATCTAAACATTGGTCCTAAAACCCTAGTAGGAAGAGGTGCTGTATTAGAACCTGGATTTTCTGGATCGTTTTGTTCCCAGCAGTAGGTTAGGTTAGCATTGTTAGGGTCGGTACCTACACCCTGTAATAAAAAAGGTGTTGATATAGGAATGGTATAGTTTACACCAGCACTTGCGGTAGGACCAGGGTTGCCAGAAGCAATAACTTGTGCACATGCGCTACTATTACCGAAATTAATGGCAGTAACAATATCATAAATATTTACATAAGCAAAATAATCGTCACTTTGGTTTTGTACATTAGTTGCACAAATACCTGCATACCCCATAATAGTACTACCACTACCTGGTTCTACTTGGCTGGTTCCACTAACCGATCTACAGGACTCATTACTTTGCGTATGATATCCACCAAACTGATGTCCCATTTCGTGTGCTACATAGTCAACGTCGAATGGGTCGCCAACAGGTGCTGTTTGGCCTGTGAAACCTCTACCTTTATGTATATCGTCTTGACTAACAGCCAAACAAACACAATCGAAACAGCCAGCCCTCCCATTATTCTTATCATTAAAATTATGTCCAATATCGTAATTGGCTACGCCAATTACTTCATCAATCGTTTGTGCAGTTTTGGTGTTCCATTCGTCCGTCCAGGGGTCGGTTTCTTCATTTAAATAGATGATTAAATCGTTGTTAGGAATAAACTGCAAGACCATACCAAAATCGAGTTCATAAATTCCATTCACCCTATTGAGGGTTACATTCATAGCGGCTTGTACAATGGCTTTATCTCCTGCAACAGTTCCAGTAGTTCCACCTGCTTGCGTGATGTGGAACTGTGCATATTCTCCTGTACAAGATTGTGCCAGTCGGTATTGTCGAAGGTTGCAATCTCCTAGCGCAAAAAGTGGTTCTGCTTCTTCTTCTACCACTCTTTTCTTATTGTGGTTTGTTTCATCAGCAAAACAAGTAAAACCAATATCTTGTCGCTCAATATTTTTTCGGTAATAACACATATAATACACATTATCGGTGGTAATTGGATCGATGTATACGGTGCTGTGATTCCCAGAACGAATCATACCGCTAAAACCAAAATAAGGAGAATAACTGATAGTAATTCTAGCTGTGGGGTCGTTGATACCCTGACCAATATAATTTTTTAATTGTGGAAACTTGGCAGCTAAATCGGGATGCATTAATTCGGCATCTAGTAATTTAAAACGTCCATTTTTTCCATTGGGAAGTGGAAATTCTAAAATGATAGTGTTACTGTTGTTGGCATCAAATTCGGTACGTTTGGCTACCTTGGTCATTGCATCCAAAAATACATTGGCATCAAACGATAAAGTACGATAATCTGATGGTTGACTTGCTCGATCTTTTTTAGGACCTTTAATTTGTTTAAGTGGCACATCTTGCCACATATTTTGACCCAAAAGTGCCGTTGAAAAAAAGAGAGGTAATAAAGTTTGTAAATAAAATTTCATGATACTTAGTTGTACTAAAACAACAAATGTTTTTTTGTTGAGTCTTCTGAAAAAAGCCTAGTGATGGTAAAAAAATAATTTACAAATTTCCGCAAAGAGATTTTCTAATAGACAAGGCGCAAAATAGGAACGAACGATTTTTGCGTAGCAAAATAAATGCATATTGATGCATTTAAGTGTAGTGAACCGCTTGCGGATAAATAGCAGCGCTATTACGAGTATTTGTAACGCAGGATATTGGGAAATATCGAAGTGGAAAATGTAAATTTATTTTTGCACCATCCCCTAGAAATAGTATACCTGATTTAATTTCGGTTAATGATTGAATACGCAGGTATTTTATCTAGTAAAATATACTATTTCTTTTCTAAACGACCTTTTTATAGCAGACTATTTGTTAAAAAATAAATATAATTAATTGTGCTTTGAAGCTAATATAAAAATGGAATAAAGATTGTATGAAACTAAGCGTTCCAGTTTAGAAGCATTCCTCTTATTTTACAACAAAAATATATCATATATTTACAAGTTTTAGTTATTTTTCTCAAAAGCGGTAGACTCCCGGTTTAGGCCTTTATCTATTGTTTTAAACATACCTCCTCCCTTTGCACCACAATAGCGTACATTGGAATTATTTAGTGAAAGGAATAAAATAAAAGGAGCAGTTAAGTAGTTGGACAAAAATAATCGGCACATTATTTATGTCCAACTACTTATTGCTTATTCTCTTTGCCCTTTTCACTTAAAGACTGATTGATGTTATATACATTTTATTCCCAGAGTACGGGTATTTCAGGTAACCCGTCATTTGTAGGAATATAGGTTTTAAAGGACGCTAGGTAAGTCTATACCTTGCTTTGCTCTGTACTATTGCTACTTGTTCTTTTGCGCCCATAACGGAGCTTTATCAATTTTGTTTGAAGGAGAAATTTGCCTAATTTTTTGCCCATAAGCGGTGAAAACATTTAAGGCTAAAAAAATGCATAAACAAACAACTTATCTTGTGCATGCTTTATGTTTAATTAGTTTTCCTTTCAATAAAAAAGGAAATTAAAGATAACATAAAAACTGCCAAATACTGACTTATTCACTTGATACTTGCATACTTCGTTTTATTATATAGCGGATTTGCAAAAGGGAGAAATAACGTTTACCATTATGTATAAAAATGTTTCCGTGCATTTTTTTAACACCTCCAATTTGCTCGGTACATCGCATTTCAGATATGCTCAATAGTTGAAAGGGAGATCGCTAATAATAGATTAGTGCTACATTGAATGTGCAAAAAGAATAAAATGTAGTAAATTAAAGTTCTTTGTCTTATGAAGTTAAATAGTTGGCAAATAGAAAATTAGACAGATTGGAGGAGGTGCTACAATCTGCGCTCGAAAACGTTTAGTTTTTTACCATTACTCAAATGTTCTTTTTTTAAACAAAAAAGCTGCTACTAATGTAAAATCGCATTTTTGTTAACGGTAATTAACCATTATGCATTAATAATTAAGGATTAATATAATTAAACGTTTTTATTAAGATAAAACGCTTTTCTACTAAAAAAAAGGAATCTGAAAAGTCGATTAAATTTGAATATCTTCTTATTTATCAACATACTTAGCTGGATTTTGCAGAAAAGCATCTTTACAATACCTAGCACAAAATGGGTAGGTTTTTCCATTAACGGTAGCTGTATCGGTAATAGGATATTTGCTCATATCCATTTTACAAAAGGGGTCTTTAATACTGGCCAATTGGCTGTGGTCAATTTTAATGCCTGCATCGTTAGCGGTAGTAGGCGGCCCTTGACGGTGATGTGCGCCCGCATTAGCTGGCTGTTTTTGGCTTGTATTTTGACAAGCAGTTAATAATAGTACACTAGTACAAAATAAGCAGAGAAAGTATTTCATGAACTAAGGAGTTTTGTCTATTTTTGACTTTTTTTAGCGTGTAAAATTACTCAATAATTTTAACAAAGCAGGGTATGGTCCCAATTATAATTAAGGAATAAATTCCGTAAATGAATTGGATAAACAAAATTTGGCTTATTACAAAGCTCACCTATAAAGGTTTTGCCAACGACAGGGTATTTACTCTAGCCGCTGCTTTGGCTTTTTACATTACTTTTTCGCTCCCTCCCCTACTCTATTTTATTACCATGATTGCCTCTAACTTTTTAGTAGGCGCAAGCGTAAGTGCGGGCATGAAAGAACGTGCTTTAGACATTATTGGCTACGAAGGCATTAAACAACTCGAAATACTGATTGAGCATTTAACGGTAACAAGCAGTAATCCAGTGATTAATGTTATAGGTCTAATTGTGTTGATAATTTACGCCACAACCATGTTTGTATCTATGCAATACTCCCTCAATTCCATCTGGAAAATTAAACACATTCCTCAGTCAGATATTTTAAAACTCATAGAAGACCGTTTTTTCTCGCTCCTCATTATTTTTCTGTTAGGCATTATGGTCGTCGCCATTTTTGTTACCAATACCCTAGTAGAAACTTTTGAAGAATACATTACCCAACTCTTCCCCCAAATTAGCTCCTTTGTTTATTTTTGGGATTCGTTTTTTGTAGAAATTGTTTTTACCACCTTCTTTTTTGCCCTCTGCTACAAAATACTGCCCGATGCCAAAATTAAATGGGAAGATTTATTTGTCGGCTCCTTAGTAACGGGTTTGCTATTTATTATTGGTGACGAATTGATTGTATTGTATTTATACTCTAGCAAATTTGCCAGCTTGTATGATGCGATTGGTTCGGTAATGATTATTATGTTGTGGTTTTATTACAGTGCGCTTATTTTTTATTTAGGGGCGGAGTTTACTTATGCTTTTGCTAC
>JAHDBT010000153.1:11702-14119 GCA_020630215.1 Bacteroidota bacterium | reverse complement strand
CTAACTAATTGAGTGTCAATAAGTATTTTTTATAAAATTCAACAGACTATTGTTATAAGGCAAAGATTAAAAAAATATTAGATACTCGCTAACTTTTATGTTATATCCGCTTAATTATCTGCTTCGCCTTAGTAATTGTTTTAACAACCGCTACCGAACATTGCGCTTGTTCGGCCACCTGAATGGCAAATGCACCAACAACTGCTTTCTCCAAAAAGCCGACTTTAGTAGTGCCAATAATTAGTAAATCAAAATTAGCCGATTGTTCAATAAGGACATCCTGTGGTCTATCAGAGGAAAGGACTTGTACGCTGTAGAGAGCGTTTGTAGTGTGGTTTTTAATGGCTTCTACTAGCGTGCGGTCGGTGTAGGTACGTTGCTCGGTTGTATAGTTTTGAGGGAGGATATTGAGGAAGGTAATTTCACCTTTGTAAGCGGTTGCCAATGCACCTGCTAGACTTACCATTAGCTCCAAATTAACCCGTCCGCCTAAAGAAACGGCAATGCGCTTAGGTGCAAATCCTTGGTCCATATTTTTAAATTTGCCAAAAATAATGTTGGTGTTGGAGTGGTGTAACACCTGCGCCATTAAGCTGCTGCTGTTGGCATTGGTTTGACTTTGTGCGCCATAACCCATAATAATCAAGTTACACTTTTCTTCTTCGGCGGCATGAACAATTCCTTTGGCTAAATCTCTAGCCGCACGAATTACAGGACGTATTGGCACTTTCGATAATTCGGCTAATTGTGCGCTGCGTTCCATCACATCCAAGGAGCTATCGGCATTGGCGAGGGCTTCGTAAAAATCGGTTTGGTTGGGGGCTAGTACTACCGATAGCACCACAATTTCGCCACTTTCTTTTTGTAAAAGGGCGTTAGAAATCCCAAAAATAGCTTGTTGTGTAGTAGGGTTGGCCATTGGTACTAAAATGCGACTACCCTTTAATAAAAAACTTTTCGATTGGTCGCTCAATACAATGCCCATGCCTTCCTTAGTACGTGCGGCTCGGTTTTTAGAGTAGAAAAAGAAAATGCCTAAACCTAGCAAACCCAATTGCGAACCAAAAATTAGGGAAGTCCAATCGAGGGTAAATAGCAAGCCAATGTTAATAATTAAGGTCAGTTCTGGCAATATCCATTTCCATTTTCTGGTGGGCTGATTGGCTTTGTCGCTGCGATATAATTTACGCAATACCAAGGAGGTAGGCAACAAGGAAACCAGCAAACAAAAGTTAGCGCATTGTGCTATAAAATTTAAATCGAACAACAATAAAGACAACATAATAAATAAGCCGCCAGCATATAAAGCTGCTAAAGGTGTTTTTTTTCTTTGGTGAATTTTTCCTAGTAAAGTAGGTAAAAATCTATCTTTCCCCATGCTGTAAATTTGCCTGCCTTGCGACATGAGCGTGCTGTTTAATGCGCCTGCCGCTGCTAGTACGCCACCTACCGAAATCATGATCCAGCCCAAAGGTCCAATGCTTTTTTGAGCCACATCAATTAAGGGCGCATTAGAATTGGCTAGTTTATCCCAAGGAATAATAAGGATGGCAAGAATGGCAATGACCACATAAAAAACAATGCTAATAATCATGGATAAAAGCATGGCATTGGGAACGGTTTTATTAGGGTCAACAATTTCGTCGGTATTATTGGCAATAAATTGGTAGCCAAAAAAGGAGATGTAAATAATAGAAATTGCCGAAGCCGTACCTGCATATCCGTTGGGAAACATGGGTTGTAGGTTGTCCATTTCTATGTAGGGGGCTGATAGTAGAATAAGGGCAGTTAAAATAACCATATTGCCCCAAGTAAGAATGGTTTGTATGCTGTCGCTGCCTTTGGTGCCGAGGGTATTGAGGAAGGTTAAAAAGGCGACTAAGCCAATGGCAATCAACTTAATTCCTAGTGGGGGAACTTTGTAGCCTAGTATGGCGGTAAAATATTCGGCAAAGCCAATGGCGTATAATCCGCAGGCAAAAACGCTGCCGAGTGCTAAAAACCAGCCGGTAAAAAAACCTGCTCGGCTCCCTAGTACGCTGTAGGCATAGGCATATCCGCCAGGGATGGGTAAAATGCGGGCGAGTTCGGCGTAAAGGAGGGTGGTAAAAAAAGCGAGGCAGCCACAAGCCAAATAACTTATCCATACCGATGGACCCGCTACTCCTGCCGCCATGCCTATTAACACATACACACCTGCGCCCATTAATGCGCCTACGCCAATAGTTGTTGCACCAAACAAACGCATATTGCGCTCAAAGGTAATGGGGATAATTTTCTTTTTGAATATTTCTTGGAGGTTCATGAGGTGTTTTTAGTGGTCAGTAGTCAGATCGTGCGCTGCGCTTACTGTCAGCAATTAGTTTATATGCTGATGTTTTTTTTAGCAATTACCTTCTACAAAAGTACCTTCTACC
>JAHDBT010000153.1:5965-11602 GCA_020630215.1 Bacteroidota bacterium | reverse complement strand
TACCTTCTACCAATAATCAAAGCACCTTTGTCCACAACAATTTTTTCTCGCCAATAAATCCTTCTAGTTTATCGCCAATTTTTACGGGGGCTACGCCTTCGGGAGTGCCGGTATAAATGTAGTCGCCCATGTGCAAAATAAAATATTTGGAGAGGTGGGCAATGAGTTTATCGAAGGTAAACAGTAAATCTTTAGTATTGCCTTGTTGTACAATTTCGCCATTTTTTTCTAGTCGAAAATCAATATTGTTTACATCTTCAATTTCGGTTAGTGGAATAAACTCGCCGATGGGGGCAGCACCGTCAAAACCTTTGGCAATTTCCCAAGGATGCCCCTTTGCTTTTAGTTGACGCTGAATATCACGAGCCGTATAATCAATCCCTACCGAAATGTGGTCGTAATATTTGTGGGCAAATTTTTCTTCGATGTGTTTTCCGTTCCGGCAAATACGGAGTACAATTTCTAGTTCGTGGTGAATTTCTTGGGTGAATTCTGGGTGAAATAGCGGCTTGCCATTTTTTAAAACAGCACTATGCGGCTTGCAAAAAACAAGCGGCTGTTTAGGAATTGGATTGTTTAATTCTTTAGCGTGATTGGCGTAGTTGCGGCCGATGCAGAATATTTTCATGATTGAAATAGCTTTTAGTTTTCAAGAAAAGGGAAGAAATGCTCAGTACCTTAATTAAACGCATTCATCGTTCGTGCAATACCAATAGTGGCAAAACTAACGGTCATATCTGCGGCTTTATCAATGTATTCGGGCAGGAAATCGGCTTCTTTGTTGCTCCATTTTCCTAGTACGTATTTTATTTGTTGTCCTTTACCAAAATCATTGCCAATGCCAAAACGTAGGCGGGCGTAATTGTTATTGCCTAGTTTTAGATTAATATCTTTTAAGCCATTGTGTCCCGCATCGCTGCCTTTGGCTTTTAGGCGGAGTTTGCCAAAATCTAGGTTTAAATCGTCTACAATTATTAAAATATTGGGTTGTTTTATTTTAAGCATTTGCATCCAATAATTCACCGATTTGCCGCTTAAATTCATAAAGGTAGTAGGTTTGATGAGGTGAAAGTTACGGCCTTTAAATTTAAAGTTTGTTTTGTAAGCTAGGCGTTCTAGCTTAAATTCTACTTCGTGTTTTTGTGCCAATGCATCTACTACATCAAAGCCAATATTGTGGCGGGTATTATCGTATTCATCGCCAATGTTTCCTAAGCCAACAATTAAGTAATTCACAATTAAATTAATTTAGTAGAAAATAAAAAGATTTAGGCATTATCACTAATAAAATAAGCCAAAAACTTTTTCAAGTTATTGGCTTATTTTATTGTTTATTTTAATGCTTTGCAAAAATGCTATTAGCAAATTTCTTATTCAGCAGCAGGAGCAGCAGCACCACCCTTTTCGCTTTCTTTACCTGCAGCAGCTTGAGCAGCACGTAATGCTCTAGTAATTTCTACAGATGCTATTGGAATAGCAGGTGCTTGCATTAATTGTACCCCTTCTAGTTCAACATCACGCACTCGAACAGATTTGCCAATGTCTAAGTGAGATACATCTACTACAATTTCTGGCACTAAATGCTGAGGAAGTACTTTAACTTTAAGTTTTCTTACTTTGGTCATTAATTTACCGCCAGCAGCAACACCAACTGCTCTACCTACTAATCTAATCGGCAATTCAGTTAATACGGGTTGCCCGTCAGTTAATGCTTGAAAATCAATATGCAATAAGCCATCCGTTACAGGATGAAACTGCATATCTTTTATAAAAGCTTTGTGTGTATTACCATTAACGGTAATTTCTGCTGTTTTAAATTTAGGAGAATAAATAAGCTCTTTAAAAGCTTTTACAGAAGCTGAAAAGTGGACATTTTCATCTGCACCATAAATAACACATGGTACGCCACCATTTTTGCGTACTGCTTTGGTACTTTTTTTTCCAGTATCAGTTCTAGCTTCTCCTGTTATTGCAATCGTTTCCATCTTTGTGTATAGTTATAAATATATTAAATTAATTTTTTACTTTTTTAACAACCTAATTCCTGTAGCTTTCGCTATTAAGAGACCCAAACTAAATAAGTGTCCCTAAACAAAAAGGGAACTAATAGAGCGATGCTCGAAAATACGTTTAATGGCAGTTGCAAAAAGTGGTGATACCGACAAGACCTTTATTTTTTCGGACTCCTGTTTTAAAGGTATCGTGTTGCACACTACTAGTTCGGTTAAAGCAGAATCAGCAATACGCTCGTAAGCATTGCCCGATAAAACGGGATGTGTGCATATTGCTCTCACACTCTTAGCTCCTTTGTCCATTAAGGCTTGCGAAGCACTACATAAAGTACCTGCTGTATCTACAATATCATCTACAAGCATAATATCTTTACCTACTACATTGCCTATCACCGTCATGCCTGCTACCTGATTGGCTTTTTCTCGATACTTATCGCAAATAACCATTTCCGAATGAAAATGCTTGGCATAAGCTCTCGCCCTTTTGGTACTTCCCACGTCAGGCGAAGCAAAGGTTAATTCCTTTAAGTTTAAACTTTTAATGTAAGGAATAAATACTGCCGAGCCGTCTAAATGGTCAACTGGGATGTTAAAAAAACCTTGGATTTGAGGTGCGTGTAAATCCATCGTAATTACCCGATTTACCCCTGCACTTGTTAATATATTGGCCATTAATTTAGCCGCAATAGGTACCCGAGGTTTATCTTTACGGTCTTGCCTAGCATAACCAAAGTAGGGTATTACTACCGTTATGTATTTAGCCGATGCCCTTTTTGCTGCATCTACAGACAGTAACAACTCCATAATATTATCGGCGGGAGCAAAAGTTGATTGTATAAAACAAACGTAACAACCTCTTACCGACTCATGGATGATAGGCTGAATTTCGCCATCGCTGAATTTTTGAATAGTAGATGCGATAAGCGGCAAATCGTAATGATTTGCAATTTCTTCTGCTAAGTAACGAGAAGCACTACCACCAAAAATTTTGATTTTATCTGTCATGAGATATAACGTCCTCTTTTTGGGGTGCAAAAATACAATTTTTTTGGTATAATTAAAACCAAAAGTGGGTTTTAATTGCTTGGATGATGAAAGAACCTTTACAGGATGCCATTTTTTAGCTTGAAATTAGGCTAGTTTGCTAGGAGAAATGATTTTTAGTTTACTTTTTCTCACTATGCCTTAACAAGTCGATTGCAAAAAAAAACATCCTGCTTTAAATTAAAACAGGATGTTTTTAGGAGAAATGTTGCTTGTTTTTTCTTCTAATTTTTTAGCATAAAAGAGGGATAAAACGGCTCCATTTAAAGCCCAAATCCATAGTAATAAGTGCTTTTGTAACCAGGATAAACACCCGATAATAGTACGCCTTTTCCTTGTTGATTCAGTTCGTTAAGCATTTGATTAAATTGCTCTACGCCTTCCACGTTTTTGTCGTTAATTTTAGTAATCACAAATCCTTCTTGTATGTCGGTACTGCGTGCTAATTGTCCGCCTTTATTAAGGGATATAATTTGGATGCCACTCTCCAATCCTAAATTCTGGAGGTCTTGATTAGAGAGTTTTTTAAGTTTTGCCCCTAATAAATTAGACTCAATGGTTTTATTAGATTTAAGTGTAGTAACCTTTGTATTTCCATACTTGTTTTTTAGCAAGACCTCAATATCTTTTTCTACGCCATTTCTATTTACGGTAACGGTAAAAGTATCGCCAGGACGATGACGGGCCACCATTTCTTGTAAATCGGGAGCAGATTTAACGGTTCTATCATCAATTTTTACAATTACATCACCTGAGCGCAAGCCCGATTCGGCAGCAGAACCGCCTGATGTTACATCAGAAATAAATACGCCTTGGTTAACGCTTAGGTTGTTTTCTTTGGCAAAATTTCCATCTACATTTTCAATACTTACGCCTAGGTAACCTCTTTGTACGGTTCCATGTGTTTTTAAATCTTCAATTACTTTGCTTACAATATTGGCAGGTACGGCAAACGAATAGCCCGCATAAGTGCCTGTAGGGGTAGCAATTGCGGTATTAATGCCTAGTAAATCGCCCGTTAAATTAACCAATGCGCCTCCACTATTCCCTGGATTTACGGCAGCGTCGGTTTGTATAAACGATTCTATTGCCGAACGGTCTTTTAGGATGTCGAGGTTACGGCCTTTGGCACTTACAATACCTGCGGTAACGGTGGAAGATAGATTGAAGGGGTTTCCTACCGCCAATACCCACTCTCCTACCCTAGCATTATCGGAGTTGGCAAGGGTGAGGGACGGCAAGCGGCTATCGTCTATTTTTAATAAAGCAATATCTGTGGATGGGTCAGTGCCAATAAGAGTAGCGGCATACTTTCGCTTGTCGAAAAGGGTTACTTCTACTTCGTGTGCATCGGCAATTACGTGGTTATTGGTAACAATAAACCCATCGTCGCTAATAATTACGCCTGAGCCAGTTGCGGCATTTTCTCTAGGACCACCGTAAGGGCTGCCAAAGAAAAAATCCTCGCCAAAAAAGTCTCTAAAAATATCGAACGAGTCATTACCGCCTCTACCTTTGTAAGCGGTTTGTTGTTTTTGAGTAGATTTAATATGCACAACGGCAGGCATTGATTTAGCTGCGGCAGTTGTAAAGTCGCCTGGAATGCTGCTGCTTGATTTGTTGAATAATGTGTTGTAATTATTGCTGTGATTAGTATTGGTTAAGTTAGCAGACGTGCTTACTGTGGAGTTTGTTGCACTAGCATTACTAGGAGGAGTTGTAGTTGTAGCAGGAGCAGTTTGAAAAAAGGATAGGAAGACACCTAGGGTAATTGCACTTCCTAAAATAGCTGCAAAAACCAACGGGAATATTCTTTTCATAATATATTAAGATTGATTAATTTTTGAGGTTTGTCAAAAAAATGTTACTATTCAGCATTCGCTAAATAGTAGTAGTAGGTCGAGCGTACGCTTCGCTTTTGGTAGAAGAACGGCTTCGATTTCGCTATTAGCTCGGTAGTCTTTTTAGTGTCTGCTAATCCATTAATTACAAAATGAGCGTAGCGAGTAGTCTTTCTACATTATACTAAAGTACTTTCTGCTCGTTCCTGAGTAGTAACAAAGAAATTACCTTTTATAGAACTTCAATTTAGGGTTTTTATTCTATTTAAGCAATGGGTTAACGTTTTTTAACTGCAGCTAAAACAAAAAAATCCTCTAGCAAAAATTTAATACTGTGATTTTGCTAGAGGAATATTTTAGATGGTATTATTGTTGTTTCGCATGGAGCTAATTTGCTTGTTATTTAAGTTAAGGAGCGAATAAATTACCTGTGCTTTTAATAACCAACAGGAAACAGGTCGCACCTACGGCGCTTAGGTTTTATGCTTTTGATTTTGCTATAAACAGGTTGTACCTACGGCACAAAAATCAAACACCAAAATTCAGGAATAAAAAATCCAATCGTTAGCAGGAAAAATCATAAATCCTAGATGCTGCTAATAGACAGGCTGCACCTACGGCACCAAAAATCACATTTCAAAAATCAAACCTCCCCAGCATCAGCAGGAAAAATTTTAAATGCTAAATCCTCGATCTTAAATTTTAAATGAATCCCTCCCAGCATCAGCAGGAAAAAAATT
>JAHDBT010000153.1:0-5865 GCA_020630215.1 Bacteroidota bacterium | reverse complement strand
CCAGCATCAGCAGGAAAAATTTTAAATGCTAAATCCTCGATCCTAAATTTTAAATGAATCCCTCCCAGCATCAGCAGGAAAAATTTTAAATGCTAAATCCTCGATCCTAAATTTTAAATAAACTCCTACAGTATATCAATATCTAAATCCGCACGACGAATAGCGCCTTCTTTTTTACCTAAAGTAACCGTTAAAATGCCATCTTTGTAAGCGGCGCCAATTTTTTGTTGGTCTACGGTTTCTGGCACACTAAAAGAGCGTTGAAATTGACCAAAAGTATGCTCGTGCATTAAGTATGATTCGCCTGGAGCTAATTTGGTGGCTTCTTTAACACCTTTAATGGTTAAAGCGTCGTTTTCGATTTGTAATTTAAAATCACTTTTTTGAAACCCAGGTGCTGCAACCAATGCTTTGAAGCTGTCGTTGGTTTCTATAATGTTAATTAATGGGTCAGTGAAGTCCTCGTTGTTAGCGGTTTTAGACGCTGTTTTTTCTCCTTCGCCAAACATATCGGTTACGGTTTGGTTAAGGGTTTTAATACCTTTATTGAGTTCGGTTTCTCCTTTTTTTAAGATGTCGTCAAATAAATCTGAGAAGTTAGACATGAACTTTGTTTTTTATGGATGAAAAATTATAGATTGATATGATGGGTACTTTGTTATTTATAACTCTGGTATTGCAAATTCAGTTCCATACTTCACGTTGCGGTATTTATGACAGGTTTTGTATAAATACAAGCAGAAGGGCCTGACATTTTTGCGGTTTAGATGGCAATGGTGGTGTTTTATATGCCCAATTACCAAATCACAATGTTTAAATAATAATCAAAAATCAAACCTCCCAAGCTCCCAAGCTTAAAATCCATTTACGGTAAACCCGCCATCAACACATATACATTGCCCTGTAATGTAGGCGGCTCCTTGCATACATAAAAAGGCAACAGTAGCGGCAACATCTTTGGGTTCGCCAATTTTGTTCATGGGGGTGCGGGCTAGTACTTCGGCTAGGTAATCGGCTTGTGTGAGTACGGGGGCAGCGAGGGGCGTATTGATGTACCAAGGAGCTACGGTATTTACCCGAATATTATCTGCCGCCCACTCTACTGCTAAGTTTTTGCTAAGTTGAATCATAGCGGCTTTGGTTATGCCATAAATTGCGCCCGATTTAATATGCTGTACGCCTGCTACCGAAGCAATATTCACAATGTTTCCTTGCTCCGATTTTTTTAATAAGGGATACAATTCTTGGCACATTTGAAACACCACATTTAAATTGGTTTGCATAATGTGTTGGTATTCGCTATGGCTGTAAGCAGCTACTTTTTTGCGGATATTAGTACCTACATTATTTACCAAAACATCTAGTGTTCCCCAAGTTTTTTGTATCATCTGTACAATGTAAGGGACTGCATCTGGATTGCTTAAATCAAGGGCAATACCGTGCGCTTCATAGCCTTGTTTTTGCCAGGTTTCTACTTGTTGTTTAACGGCGCTAGGCGTACGAGCAACAATAATAACAGCTGCACCTAATTGTAAAAACTCTTCGGCGGTAGCCAAGCCAATGCCTTTGGTGCCGCCCGTAATAAGGGCTTTTTTATGTTGTAATTGCCAACGAGAATTGTTCATTTGGGGGAGATTAATGACTTACTTATGCGTCTAAAAAAAAGCGTTCTTTACTTTTGGCACTTGCGCCAATGCGTTTGTAAAACTTAATAGCACGGACATTAAAATTGGGGGTTTGCCATTGTATTAAGGAACAATTTAATTTTGTTGCTTCTAGCTGAATTCGCTTAACGAGTTGTTCGCCAATGCCAAAACCTCTAGCAGCTTCGGTTAGAAATAGGCAGTCCATGTAAATGTAAAAAGCAGCATCCCAAGTAGCATACTGTTTCATATAAGTAGCATAACCAATTAGCTCGTTTTCTTGTTCGGCTACTAAGCAAAATAGTGCCGGCTGTTGGCTAAATATATGTTGGGCTAAGGCTTCGGCTTTTCCAGTAACATCGTAGGGGCATTGTTCGTAATCGGCATGTGCTTTACAAAGCTGCACCATAGCAGCAAGATCGCCTTCCTGAGCAAAGCGGATTGTTGGTTTGGTTTGCATATTGATTTGGTTTAGTAGGTTTATTTAATTCGCATCGTCTGCCTCCTCCACATCCGTATCCTTATCCGATGTAGCAAAAGTATCTAAGGTATCTAGCTTCGTTTTTTTAGTTCTAAAAACCAGAAATAATACTGTAAGAATAATGATTAAACCTAATAGGATAACTAACATTGACATATTGTTTTAATTTAAAAAAATTAGTGTGTTATAATAGTTGTTTTTCGGGAGTGGGCTTTGTAATCGTTAACAGTATTGGTTAAGCCTTCCATATCATAATAGTCTGCGTCCTCAGCTTTGCTTAGTTTTTCGTCGGCTTCCTGCAACTGTCCTTTCATAGCTAAAGCGATGGCATAGTCGGCATAAGCAATGGCATTTATAGAATCTAAGGCAAGTACTTCTTCTAAATAGTCAATCGCCAAATCAGGCTCTTGAATATCAAGATACAAATCACTTAAATATAGTTTAACCTCGGTATCATCGGGAAGTATTTTTTCTACTTTCCGATAACACTTTTCGGCATAATCGTATTCTTTTTGCGCTTTATGCAAATTGCCTTTTCCAAGCCAAGCATTATAGTATAGCGAATCAGTAACAATGGACATTTGATAGTACTCTTTCGCTTTATCTATATCATCCATATCATCATAAACAATAGCTAAAGAATAGTACACTTCTACTAATTCATACACATCCAGCGTTTGCCTGGCTGCTTTTGAGTAATATTGTACTGCCCTTTCCAAATCTCCTTCATAATAAAATTTATCGCCTAATTCATAGCTGTAATCGCCTCCGCTTTTACAGCTTGTGGCTAGTAGTATAAAGGATAGAACAAATGGTATTAAGTATTTCATCTTTATGCTTTTTGCAATTATTTTTACAACACCACCACCTTCACACTTTTAATATGTGCTTGGGTAATTAAACGACAAATATACGTGCCTTTTACCAAACTTGTATTAGGGCCTAAATTAAACACCTGTTTGCCTGCTGCAAAATTTTGTTGAGCAATAGTATGCACTAATTGCCCTGCCGAATTAAATAGTTGGAGGCTGCCTTTTTGTGCCGTAGGTAAACTAAATTGTATTTTTACTGCACTAGGATTTTTTGTTGGATTAGGATATGCACTCAATTCCTGCTTAACAGGTGTACTAGGATTAATGCCTACATTAACATCGGTTAAATCGTAAGCAAAAATAGAACGTCCGTAGGTAGCGGCTACTAGTTTTCTAGTAGGATTATGTAGGCGTAAATCGGTAATTGGACAAGTTGGTAAGCCTCCGCCTAAAATATACCAATCGTTGCCTAAGTTAGGACTTGCCCAAACGCTTAGGTCGGTAGCTACATACAGGGTGCTGTTGTTTTCTGGGTCTATTACAATATCGTTTACAGGAACTTCTGGTAAATTGCTTGAAATATCGGCCCAATTTACGCCGCCATTGGCGGTCATAAAAACATGAGGGAGGTAGTCGTTATCTCTATAGCCCGAAATAGTTGCATAGGCAATATCGGCATTAAGTGGGTCAACGGCTACACGGGTTATCCATCGGGTAGGCAGGTTAGCACTTAGTAACTCCCAAGTTGTGCCGCCGTCGGTTGTGCGCTGTACATTGCCATCATCTGTACCTACGTAAATAACCGCTGGATTACTAGGAGCAACAGCAATTGTGGTAATAGTACCAAATACAGAACCGGGGATGCCTCCTGTTGTTAAATCCTCGCTTATAGGCGACCACGAAACGGCTCTATTAGTAGACTTATACAAGTGTTGTGTACCTGTATACAAAATGCTTGGGTCGCTTGGGTCTAGTACAATGGGTGTATTCCAATTATGCCGGTCAGCATCATTAATTCCATCTACTGCAGGGCTAAAACTATTACCGCCATCTTCCGATCTTCGCAAGCTTCCCCATTGGTATTCGGCATACACATAATTATTATCTGTTGGGTCTACAATTACGTAAAAACCATCTCCTCCATTAATGTGTTCCCAATCGTCTATGTTGCCCGTCATGGTTCGTTGTGTACCATTATCTTGTAAGCCACCATAAATTCTTTCTGGAAACTGTTCGTCTACCTCGCAGGCATAAAACTGCGAAATAGGTAATTTTTTGTTGTGTGCAAAAGTAGTGCCGCCATCCTCCGAAATATAAATTCCTCCATCATTACCCAATATTATAAAATCGGGATTGTTGGAGTCTATATACATAGCATGTTGATCGGCATGAACATTAAAACTAACCGTATTCCAAAGTGCACCGCTATCACTAGTTTTGTTTAGTTCTAGTCCTAGCACATATAGCTCATCGGGGTTGGTAGGATGTATTTTTAGGTTGCCAAAATACCAGCCAAAGCTGTAAAAAGCATCGCTAATTTCGGCAGTATTAATAGCTGCCCAACTATCGCCTCCATTGGTAGATTTGTAGATACCCTCAAACTCGTTGGTAATAGGATTGGTTGTAAAAACGCTATAAATAATATCAGGATTAGTAGGCGAAATTTGCAGGCCAATACGTCCTGTGTTATCATTACTTTCTGGTAGGCCATCGCTTAGTTTTACCCATACATTACCCCCATCGCTACTGCGGTAAATACCCGCACTTTCGCCTCCATAATCCCGTCCGTATTTATAACGGCGGCGTTCCCACATAGCGGCATAAACCATTGCTGGATTTTCGGGGTTTACATGTACTTGAATACAGCCTGTAGAATCGGTTACATACAGTTTCTGTTCCCAGCTAAAACCGCCATCATCCGAACGGTACACCCCTCTTTCGGGATTCGTACCATACTGTTTGCCCATTGCGGCCACATAAATTTGGTTGGGATTAATGGGGTTAATGGCAATGCCTCCAATTTGCTCCGTTTCTGCTAGTCCTAGGTGTGTCCAAGTCTCGCCTCCATCGGTAGAACGATACAAGCCATCGCCAGGAAATGCCCCTGCGCCTGCTTCGCCATTTGCTTCGCCTGTGCCTACATAAATAATGTTAGGGTTAACAGGATGCATAGCAATATGTCCAATAGATAAAGCCCCTACATTATCAAAAATAGGAATCCAAGTATCACCGCCATCTATTGTTTTAAAAACTCCTCCCGTAGCACTTCCTACATAAATAACATTTTGGTTTTGCGAACTTGCGGCAATAGACGTAATGCGCCCACCAATATTGGTTGGGCCTACAGCTTCCCAATTATTGTTGCTTTGCGTTTTGGCACTTGCAGTAGTAAGCGATGGCGCATTTTTTACCTGCTTAAAAGCATTGCGGTACACTTCGTGGTTAATTTTATTGTTAGGATAAACTCGTTGTAAAAAATGCCAATCGTTGGGTTGTTTCTGTTCTTCTTTATCAGCTGCGTTTTCTTTTGTAGAAGTTTTGGGGAGGGTATTTTCGATAGCCAAAAAGATGTAAGACATGTAGGCCGTTATAGATAGTAGACCCACTAAAAATAAGGTTTTTTTCATCTGGAATAGAAAATTTGATTTTTAGGATTAAATTCGTGGGTAAATTGCAAAAGCAGTGTGTAAGGAATGGTGAAAAAAATTAAATTGTTACTATTCAGCAACGAGTAGAAAATACGCTTCGCTTTGGGTAGAAAGACCGTTTCAATTTCATAATTTATTTGCCAGTTTTTTAGTATCGGCTAATCAATTACCTACAAAATGAGCGTAGCGAGTAGTCTTTCTACTCCTTGCTTGAATAGTAACATGGTACCTAGTGGCTCAAAACTTAAGTTTCTGATGATTAAGTCGCCGTATTTTTTTTC
>JAHDBT010000746.1 GCA_020630215.1 Bacteroidota bacterium | reverse complement strand
GTTTCAATTCTAACATAGTACGATTAACAGCCGCCGAAAACGACCACACAAATATATGGTTTACAAGGGTTTATACAAAGATATTAGCTGTTTTTTTGCCAAAAAAGTTGTCGATGTGCAATACTAGGATTGGTACTGAACATCGACAACCATTGATTATCAGTGAGTTAAGGCGGTACAGGCTGTGTTTTTGCGAAAATAAACATCCCCTTAATGCTTTAAAACTGGCTTCGACCAACTTACAATGTATTATTCCCACATTTTCAATACTTTATTATAACAATGTCAAAGAACAAAAATTAGCAGAAATAGGGCAGGGGATAAGCCTGCTCTTTTATGCTTAGAATTATAATTATGGCGGACTACAAAAAATTATCTAACTTGTTTTTTTCGCAACCTACTATTTCTTTTTCTAACCAACGTTCACTCCGGCTTTTAAAGATAATTAAACTGTCGGTATCATTATCCATAAACTCGCTGGCTTTATTGCACAACTCTTTTAGTTTTACCTCGCTTATAGCTCCTTCAAAGGTAGAGTTCTGTATCCAATGTAAGTATTTTCTACATAGTTTTAACATTTTACCTACCCTTTTTTGATTTACATCATAGACTAATATCACATACATTTTTATTGGTTTTTTTAGAAAAGCACAATTAAATTACCACCACATTTTTAATGCATGATATTCTTGTATATTTAATAGATGTTTGCAAAGTTTATAACATTCTAATTTAATTAAATGCTTGTAACTTACTTGTTTGTCTAAACTGCGATGTTTAATGGTTTCTTTTAATCGCTCTTCGTAAGCTTGTATAAATTTCTTTTTTCCTTTCTCACTCATTACGCAGCGATTTAATTGCAAATCAAAATCGTCTTTTTGTAAAATGCGTTTATTTAATACTTTAAAAATTACTCTATCTACTAAAATAGGTTTAAACACCTCCGCTAAATCTAAGGATAAAGAAAAACGACGTTCCCCAGGTTCGTGCAAAAAACTAATGGTTGGGTTGAGTTGTGTATGATAAATGGCATCTAAACAAGTGGTATAGCACATCATATTGCCAAAAGAAATAAGCGTGTTTACCTCGTTTTTTGGCGGACGCATACTACGCCCTCCCATCTCAAAATTGTTGATAATGATGTCGAATGCTTGGTAATACGCTTTCCTAATATTTCCTTCTATGCCCATTAATTCGGGAACGTTTTTAGCAGCCATTATTTTTTCCGAATATATATCAATAAGGGCAATTTCGTTGGCTACGTCTTTGGCTCTTTTGTTGTAATATTTTAAATTTTTAGTCATGTTGTGGGCGGCGGCGGTAATTAGTTTTTGGGCAATGGTCATTCGTTTACCAATGCTTATATAATGCTGCGTTTGCGCCACCTGCATTTTGCCCGATAATAAATAATCCTTGGGCATAAACGAACCCGTGTAATGCTCGTAGTAATCAAAAAAATGAACGGTTACTTTGTTTCTCGCCAAGAAATTATATACGGCACTATTGGCATCTACTTGTCCAAACATATATAAATTGTCTACGCCTTCTATGGGTAAGTAACGGGGTTTTTGTGCTTCGTTTTTTTCGTTGGTAGGCGTAAATTTTAGGGTGTTGTCCTTTCTACTCATTCTGCCGCCATTAAAAAGGTAATAGGTGTTTTGCATGGTTTTTAATTGTTAAATAGGTAATTATGCTTGGTCTGCCTTTGGGGTTTTACTAGCGTCGTTGTCGGTTTCTGCTACCCAGCAAAAATCGAAATAGGCGCAACTTTTACACAAGCTTTTTTTTATGCGTTTCGGACAATCGGCTGCTAGTAGTTGAGTAATATTTTGTAGTACTTCTTCTAAA
Source organism: Bacteroidota bacterium (assembly GCA_020630215.1). Lineage (GTDB taxonomy): Bacteria > Bacteroidota > Bacteroidia > Chitinophagales > UBA2359 > JAHDBT01. The sequence continues at coordinate 393 of JAHDBT010000746.1, read as the reverse complement.
TAAGTGCGGTCGGGATTGCTCAAAAATATTTCTTTGCTTATTCGTGCTTTCGGATATTCTAAAATGCCAGTCACCCCTTCAATCCCTGCTTGTTCCATCACATAAATATAGTATTTTACCTGCCATTCGTGCGCCACCTCCGCCGCCTTCGAGCGTTTTATTTCATGAATTACTTTTTCTTTCGCATCGTAAAAATCTATCTTGATATTGCCCAACTGCACCTCCGTATATTTTGCCGCCCGCTGCGGATAACTCGTTTCATGCAGCAACTTCCCATCATACACCAAATCGGATGTCTGCTCCATTTGTATGCCGTGGCTGAAAAACCATAATTTGCGTTGGCAAATATGATAGTAGTTGATGTGGGTTGCGGTGATGTTTTGCATGGTTTTT
>JAHDBT010000152.1 GCA_020630215.1 Bacteroidota bacterium | reverse complement strand
ATAACGATGAAGTATTTGAAGGAAGCAACCGTGCTACTGGTGAAGTAAAATGGACAGGTACTCGTGCAGACTTAATTTTTGGTTCTAACTCAGAGTTACGTGCCATTGCCGAAGTTTATGGTTGTTCAGATTCGGAAGCGAAATTTGTAAAAGACTTTGTAGCAGCGTGGGACAAAGTAATGAACTTAGACCGTTTTGATTTAGCTTAATTCAATATTAGCAATTATTTTGAAAAGGTGGTCTGGTAACGGACCACCTTTTTTTTTGTGAAATTAATTCGTAATTTGAGGATTATAAAAATCACCTTAGTGAAAAGTGAGAAATAAAATCGGCCATTATGTGCGATTGTTTTATTCAAGACAAGGCGCAAAACGCAGGTATGAACGTGCGTTTTTTGCGATAGCAAAATAAATATCCCTTTGGATATTTAAGCTAAGAGAACCGCTTGCGGCTATTTAAAAAGCTATGACGAGTATTTGCAACGCAGGATTGGATAAAAGAATAAGTAATAATGGCCGATTTTATTTTTCCACTTTCACTTAGTAGAAAACATTTACACAAAACCCAAACCATTTAACAATGAAAATTACGACTAGCACGTCCCAAGATATTCCTGAAATTTTTAGGCTTTATAAATTAGCTACGGATCTTCAAAGAATAAAATGGCCCGAAAATCTATGGCCCAAATTTGAAGCGGCATTAATACAAACGGAAGTAAATGAAAAGCGGCAGTTTAAATTATTAATAGATAATAAGATTGCTTGTGTTTGGGCAATTACCTACAGCGATCCACAAATTTGGGAAGAGCAAGATAATGACTTTTCGATTTATATTCATAGAATAGCTACCAACCCAGCTTTTAGAGGAAACGACTTGGTAACAAAAATTGTGGACTGGTGTACAGCCTTTGCCAAAAGTAAAAACAAACAATTTATTAGGTTGGATACTTGCGGAAAAAACGAAAAACTAATTCAACATTACACTAAATGCGGATTTGATTTTTTAGGAATAAAAAAACTAAAAGATACTTCGGGCCTACCGCCACATTATCATGGTGCAGATGTTTGTTTTTTTGAAATTAACCTAAATGCTAAGTAGTCTGTCAAGTTAATTGAGTTGGAGTTTTGTGCCATAAGTGCAAAGGGTGTGGTTCTATTTTGATGTAAGTAAAATTAATGCTATTCCCTATTCGCTAGACAAAACTAATTCCCCTTCTAGGAGGGGCGAGGGGTGGGTAAAAATTATATTAAAAACTAAATTAGTTAATTTTTGCCTACCAAACCACGGTTTACAAAGGGTATAACTATCATTTAGCTGGGTAAAGTCCTCAAAAAAATAATGGGCATTTTATACTGACCTTCCCCTACCCCTTCCAAAAGGGGAATATAGGGCATTATTTTTTTGAGGACACCGTTCTTTGATAAGTGTATGACTAGTGACTCAAAACCCAAATAGCAAAAGCGACTTTTTTAATAGACTTGTTACCCTTTAACAAAACTTAACTAATCTTTTAGTTGCAATTCCCCTTCCTTTCCCCTATATTTGAAAAAATCAACGAACAAACCTAAAGAGGAACAATTACTCTCTAACCTTTACCCCACTTTAATCGTACATAAAAGCAAAGAGTAAATCCAAAACCGCCCGCATAAAAATTAACAGCATAGCAATCTGACCACTAAAAAATGCCAGCAGGAAACTGACTACTGACAGAGAGCGAAACGAACGGTCTGACTACTGACTGCTAAAAAACTGATCACTAAAAAAACACAAGCCATGATACACCACCAATCCATCAAAAAACTATTAATAATAAGTTGCCTGTTTTTTGTCAGTCTACTTAAACTGCAAGCCGTAGAATTTAGTGCCTTGCATTACGGCGTAGAAGATGGGTTGTTGTCTTCCAATATTTATTGTATTTACCAAGATACCAAAGGTTATATCTGGATAAGCACCTCGGCAGGAATTAACCGTTTTGATGGCGAAAAGTTTACCAGTTTTACCGCTAAAAATGGCGTTAACAATTCTCGTATTACCAGCATTCACGAAGATGTTGATGGGTCGCTGTGGTTTAAAACCCGTGGCGTAACGACCCTCATGAAATACGATGGACGAAAGTTTACCAACGTACCCATCCATAAAGATAAAGTGCAAATTTATGGTATCGGCACCTCCTCTTCCCAACAAAGCCAAACCGAACCGCTGTGGATAAAAGAAAACGACATGGTACGTACCATTCATCCTACTATTAATGTGCAACTTAAAAACCACAAAAACCTCCAGCACAACTATATTTACTCCATGCACATTTTGGGCGATGAGCATTATTATATCGGCACTTCTTTAGGATTAATCGAGTATCAGAATGGCACTTATGTTAACCACACCAAAAAAATTGGTTTAACCACACAAATACATCGCATCATTCCATATCAGGATCGTTACTTGCTGCAAACCGACGAAGGGATTCAGTATTTTGATGGGCAAAATTTTAGCAACGAAGGCATTCATCCACACCTACACCGCAATGTAACCAATGTAATGGCCCTCGACAAAAACGGCCTAGTTTGGTTTAGCACTATTAAAGGTTTGTACAAATTTGACGGGCAAGATTTTACCCGATATACTACCGAAGATGGCTTGCCCTACAACCGCACCAATTACCTCTATATAGACCGTAAAAATAACATTTGGGTAAGTACCGAAAAAGGCATGGTTGTATACGATGGAGTGGAATTTGTAGGTGTTGATACAGAAGAAACGGGCTATATGATAAATGGGCTTACCAGAGGTTTTCGCTACCGCCAAGTGCTAGAAGATAAGGAAGGAAATATTTGGTTTGACCACGCTAAAGGGGTTACCAAATTTTTTGGTTTTGCCTTTAAAAATTATCGCTACAAAAAAGACCTTAACGAAAAAGGACGAGCAAGTTCCGTACTGCTCGATAGCGAGGACAAATTATGGATAGGCTATTATGGAACAGGAATTACGACCTGCAAAAACGATAGCTGCTGGAATTTAAAAGACCAATTTCCTGATTTAGAAGTACCTACAAGAGTAAACGATTTTATAGCGTTTCCTAGCAACAGCAATACCGATGCTAAAAAAATATGGATAGCAACAGCCGAAGGATTACAAGTGTTTGATGGCAAAAAATTTACCTCCCTCAACTTTGATAAAGACGATTCTGAAAAATGGATTGACTATTTTCGGCAAGACAGTAAAGGCAATATTTGGTTTGCTTCGCAGCAACAAGTGTATTGTTATAATATAGCCACGCAAGGTTTTGAAAAATATATTATTAACCAATTAGACCGCCCCTTTTCTACCTATTTTTATTTGGTAATTTTAGACTTATTGGTCGATAAACAAGACCGTGTTTGGGCATCTAGTATAGAGGGTATTTTTAGATTGGACAAGGCTGGCAATCCTAAATCGGAAGAAGAAGCCGAAGCTTTTACCCTAGTAGGCGGACCCGATTATTTTGACAATGTGTACGACATGGCCGAAGACGAACAAGGTAATATTTGGATGCTACGAGAACTGGGCGGTATGATGCGCTTTGATGGCAGCCACATTATTGAGTTTGACGAGATGGATGGCTTGAGCAACAACAATTTAAAATCTATAGAAATACTAGACGGTTGTGCATGGATAGGAACCGTAAATGGCATTGACCAATTAAACGTAGACTTATTTAACAAGGAGAAAAAAATACAGGTACAACACATTGGCAAAAATGAGGGCTTTACCAATATTGAATGTTGGCGCATGAGTTATCAGGACCATTACGGCAAAATGTGGTTTAATACTCGCGATGGCATTACCAACTACAATCCTAAGTTGCACAACATTACACCTCCTAATCAGGATGTACTTATTAGTAGCATTAAGTTAGGCTACGAAACCATAGATTGGGTAGCTTATGCCGATAGTGTAAGTGTGTACGATGGGCTGCCTGTAGACCTCTCCCTCGAACACAATGAAAACACCCTGACCTTTCATTTTAAAAGCATCACCTTTAGCAATAACGAACACCTACAATACCGCTATCAATTAGCAGGTTTAGATACCGTATGGCACAGCACGCATCAAGCACTTGCTACATACCCCAATTTAGCGCATGGCGATTATGTTTTTAATGTTAAAACTGCCAACAGTAGTAGTAAAGATGCTATTGCTAGTTTTTCTTTTACTATACAGCCTCCCGTATGGTATCAGGCATGGTTTTGGGCTTGTATGTTTATTTTTGGACTAGTAGCTTTATTAGCTTATTGGATTTTGCACTACCTTATTTTTAAGCATATTTTTAGGGGGATTAGAAAGTTGTTTGATAGAAATAGAACCGAAGTAATTGCTTAAATTTAAAAAGCCACCTACTTAGTGAATGAGTAAAAATAAGTATTTTTTCCAAAATTAAAACACTAGTGACTCAAAACCTAAGTTCTTGATGACCCAAAAAAACATCCTTTAAAAATCCCCAAAAAATTTCCTATTTTAGCACCTCAAAAAAAATAAAAAAGCACAGCAATTATGTATGTAAATAAAAACATCACCTTTAAAGGAATAATGCGTTTTTCGGGCGGGCACCTTATTTGGATAACCGCTTGGATGGTATTTGTCACCGCCCTTTATCAGTATTTTAATCATCATGAATCAAACTGGGTATTTATTCCCTGGCAACCAATTACCGTAATAGGTACTGCCGTAGCCTTTTATGTAGGTTTTAAGAACAACCAAGCTTATGATAGATTATGGGAAGCTCGAAAAATTTGGGGAGCCATTGTAAATAGTAGCCGAGCATGGGGAAGTATGGTAAAGGGCTATGTAACCAATCAATTTACCAACCAAACTCACGACGATGAAGATTTGCAAGCTATTCATAAAAAACTCATTTATCGACATATTGGTTGGCTGTATGCGCTTGTGTTGATGTAGGGGTAAATTGTTTTATTGCTAAGTGGCTAGATGGTTAAATTGCTTTACGGTTAATTGCTGCCACATACCTAATCTATAATGACTTATGCTCCTTGTGAAGTTTGGGCGAATTTGTTCTTTCTAATTGCATTAGAAATGCCTTCTCCTAAACATTTACGTTTATTGCTGACTGGCTTGCCAATGCAATTGGCAAGAACAACTATTTAAAATTTGCCTGCTCCTAAACAAAAACGCTTATTACTATTACTTATTGGCGTACTTGCATTTTTGCAGTATGCCAATACTTTGCAACACGAGTATGTTTTTGATGATAGCCTTGTAATTACCGAAAACCCACATTTAAAAAAAGGCATTGCAGGAATACCCCATTATTACACCCAGTTTTATAGGTCAAAAAATGCAACCAATAAAATGTACCGCCCCGTTGTTTTAACGGCCTTTAATATAGAATATAGTTTATTTGGAGGCAGCCCAACAATTGGACATTTTTTTAACATTCTATATTTTTCTTTATGCTGCATTTTATTATTCATAATTTTACAAAAAATATTTTATCAACATCCTTTCCATATTTATTTTTCGTTTTTGGTAGTATTGCTTTTTATTGTACATCCTATTCATGTAGAAGTAGTTGCTAATATTAAAAGTAGAGATGAAATTTTTTGTTTATTAGGAGGCCTTTTTTCCATTTACTTTATATTGCACTATTTAGAAACCAATGTTTTCAAATTTATTGTTGCAAGTGTTTTTGCTTTTATTTTCGCAATTTTATCTAAGGGTAATGGAATTGTTTTTTTAGCAATTATTCCTTTAGTAGCCTGGTATTTTTATCAGGCATTACCTGTTTCTATTCGAGTAAAAAAAAGCATTTTAATTAGCTTACCTTTTATTATTTTTTTCGTTGCAATAGCTAGTTATACCAGTTTCTATTTAAATTTTTTAGACAAAACAATATATCCAGATATTGATAGGGGTAATGCTTTTAATTTACTAGGAAATAATTTATTCGCTGCTGCTAGTTTTAGCGAGCAATATGCTACTGCATTTTTAATTCTTGGTAAATATTTAAAATTACTTTTAATTCCTTATCCTTTAGTTTATTATGCTGGATTTAATCAAATTCCGCTTACTTCTTTTGGAAATCCAGCAGTAATTATTGCACTAATTTTTCACTTCCTTTTATTAGGATATGCAATTTATGCTTTGCTAAAAAAAACAAACCCAATTATCGCTTTTGGAATTTTTTGGTATTTTATTAGCCTCTCTATTTATGCAAACTTAGTTATAATAGGTATTGATGCAATGGCTGATAGGTTTTTATTTATTCCTTCTATAGGATTTTGTATTGTGTTTGTACAAAGCTTATTACGAGTATTTAGAGTTGATTTGCCCTTAGCAGAAAGAGGGAAAAGCACAAAAAAAATAATACAAAAAAACATTCTTTTTTTAGGCGTTTTTGCATTAATTATCCTTACATATAGTTGCCGTACTTTTGATAGAAATGCCGACTGGAAAAACAACCTCACCTTATTTACCAACGATATGCCCAACTTGCAAAATTGTGCTAGAGCGCATTTTTATTTAGCCAGTGCACAAATGTCTGAACTACAAAAAAAAAATAAAGAAGAACAAGGAGTTGCTGCTAATAAAGTACAGCAATATCGGCAAAGTATTACACAACATTTAAATGAAGCTACTCGTATTATGCCTAATTTTGAGGATGCTTATTTATACCATGCTAAAGTTTATTTTGGGTTTAAAGAATACGAAAAAGCATTTCAGGTTTGTGAAGCAGGATTAAAACAATTACCCCAAAGTCCATCCTTACATTATTCTATTGCAGAATCTTATTACCAAAAAAAGAATTACCTCAAAGCCATTACACATTATCAAAAAGGCATCTCCCACCCTCCTATTCAGATACACCGTTTATTTGATCATTTAGCGTGGAGCTATTTTAAAACCGAGCAATTAAATGCCGCTATACAAACCCTAGAACAAGGTTTACAAAAATTTCCTGATGACCCTTATTTTTTAAGAGAAAAAGGGAAAATGTATTTTATTAATACCAATTTTACAGCCGCATTACCACATTTACAAAATGCCTATTTAACACAACCTAAAGACAAAGAAATTTTACATATGCTTGCAAAAATTTATTTAGCTAATAAGGACACCTTACAAGCTCAAAAATTTGCTGAAGAATTAAATGCATTAAAATAAAAAAACCGTTAGTCGCACTAAGCAAACTAACGGTTCTATTTTAACTAAAAAAATTACGCTTCTGAATTTTTAAAGTTATTTGGTTACTAAATCCTTTTTATTTATTCTTTTATAGAAAATTCGCAACTATCCTACGATTGTTAAAAATTAAATTTCTGTGTATACAACCGTATCATGTCTACTAGGATAATTTTCCTTCATCTGATCTAATAATTGTAAAGCATCGGTATAATCAATACCGTGTTTCCTTGCCATTGAAATAGCTTTATGTAAAACCATTTTAGCGGTGTTTATTTCTCCTAGTTTATGTAAAATACGAGCGTAAGTAGTATTGTTATAATAATTACTTTCTAGGTTAATAGATTTCTCCACCCAATTTTTGGCTACTTTTAAATTTCGTTTTTTATTAGATAAACGTTCTAATTCCCAAGCTTTACGATGCAAAAATACGGGGTCGCTGCTTTCATTTAACTCCATATACTCCCTAGTAACACGGGCGTAATTTTTTAAATCGTTATTGGCTTGATAATAAACAACTTCTAGTTGGTAAATAAAGGCTTCCTTTCTAGGAATATCTGCCTTTGTTGCCATTTTTATAGCACGAGTAAATAAGTTTTTATCTTGTTTGTCTACAGCGGTTGCTACTGCATTGTAGATAGCTGCTTTCACCTTATAATCAATTTGCTCTTGCCCAAACTGTCGTTTATACCATGCTTCGTTTTTAAGAAAAACTTTCATGGCATTGCTTTCTAAGTTATTCGCAAAATCATATACAAACTGCCGATTTCTTAAGTTTGTTAAATCCTGTTTGTTTTGTTTTGCTAAGTACTTATTAATAACTTCGGTATTTGGTAAAGCGTAATACCATAGGTTATAGGCATAGTTGTATAAAAACTCATCGCTACGAATACCTTTATCGTATTGCTGCTGCATACCTCCTAAACTAACCGATAACAAGTTTAATTCCGATTTTTCCTCTGCATGTTTATAGCTCTCTTCGTCGGCTACTAGCATTAGGTTATCAGGCATGTCAAGTCGTTCAATGCTTTCTGTTTTGCTAACTTCTCTTTTGTCAGGTTTAGTATGTCTTGATGCACCGTATCTGCTACTGTTGTCATCTTCTCTAGTTTTCGGCTTTGCTGCCACAGTATTCTCTGTATTTAAACTAGGCGCATTTGTTACCATCACTATTTCGCTATCGTAATTTTTGTAAATTACCTTATCAGCAATTGCTAATAATTCGCCTACACTTTTACTTCCAAAATCACGGTATACTAATTCACCTTCTGGACTAAAGTACAGTAAATCTGGAACTGCCTTTACACCATATTCTAATTTAAATGCCAAACCTCTTATAGACTCTACATTTATCTTATAACTAATAAAGTGATTATTATAATGATAACCAACCTCTTGACGTTTCATTGTACTATTATTCATATACTTACAAGGTCCACACCATTCTGTGTAAGCTTCTACAAATATATACTTATTTTCTTTTTTTGCTCTCGCTTTTGCATCGTCCCAAGAACCATTAAAAAAATGGACTCCTCTTTCGCTATTATTATTTGTCTTTGTTATAGCAGCATTTAAGTCTGGGGTAATGAGTATTCCTCCACAAGTAAGTACAAGCAACAAATATAGTGATATGACATTTTTCATGAATCAAACCTTTTTTAATAATTGTATATTTATGGTCTGTCACCCGGCTAATATGGGTTAAAGATTGAAAGTGTGCCTTTTCATTTGTTTGGTAGATACTGAGTAGTTTTTTACACCCAAACAATAGTCAATAACTATGCCAAGCTAAAAAAATCATGACTTTTCCATGTCACTTTATAAGTTTAATATACCAAACAAATTATTGTTTAATCAACTTTATTGATTGCTTAAAATCAACAATTAATACATTGTCATTTATCTATTTGAGTTAATTGTTTTTTTGTAAATTGGGTGTTATAAAAAACATTTCTGTTACCAGAAAAGTCATTTCCACCAAAAAACATTGTATTCTAATGACGAAAAAAAGTTTCCTTTACAGTTCACTTGTGCAAGCTTTCGTCAATTAATTACACTTTTACTCCAGTATCAATCTTAATCAGCAGGACAAATTAAGTATTATTATTACTATTCAACAAGGAGTAGAAAGTACTTTCGTATAATGTATAAAGACTACTCAATACACTCGTTTTGTAAGTAATTGAGTAGAACATACTAAAAAACGGTCGAGCGAATAGTGGTATCGAAGTCATCTTTCTACCTAAAGCGAAGCGTACCGTTTACCTTCTACTACTATCAACTATACCCCAGCGGGGTTGCCTGTTTATAGCAAAACACATTACGAGTATATAACTCACCTAAAACACAAATCGAAGCAAAGACTTATTGTTTTTTTGAAAAATAGTAAGTCTTTACTGTTGTTTTTGGTAATTATTTTAAGTGAAGCTCATGGAGCCCCCCGTAGGAGTGGCCCTATTACTGCCTATTTTAATAATAGACCACCTCTACGAGGTTTGTCTTTTGGGGCTATTTTAGCTATAAACAGCTCATACCTATGAGATTTCTACTTTTATGAAAATTGTTAAAAGTCTTTTTCTCAAAATAAAATCGTACAAAACATAAAAAAGGTCATCAAGCGAGCATGTAATGCGCTTGATGACCTTTTGAGTACCTTCTATTATGGTTTATTGGGGCTTTTAAGCTTTAATACGACCAAAGGTTATGTTCCATTTCAAATATTTTTTGCTTAATGCCTTCCGCTTCTATAAGGGCATCTCGGCCAGTTGCGTAGTCTTGTATACGTCGGTCATGAATATTAGATTCTTTCATGATGGTGCTGGTAAAATGGCGCATTTCAAACAAATCGTCCCAACTTAAACGGATGCCATCATTGCCAGCATTAAAGGTTTCGTATTTTACGAGGTGTTTTCTAAAATCGGGGTAATACATCCAAAACATAGCTTGTTGCCCACGGTAATTGCCGTTGTCGTCGGTTATGTCTCGTATAGGAGCAATCCCTAAAATGCGTACCATCATGGTAGAGGTATTTTCGTCGAATACCCAATCCTCTTTTAGTCTAAATTTGTTTACCGATGTCCAATCAAAATCGTTTTGAATAATGCGCATGTGATAGTCGTCTGTATCAGGGTCCCATACTGTTATCGTATCAACCGATCCTAGTTGGCGGATGACATCATTATAAGAGATTTGCTCTTTAAAGCTCTCGTCCATAAAAATGGGCGCATCTTCTTTTTCTTTGATGATTTCTAGTAAAATACTAATTAATGGATTTTGGGGATTGCTAAACACCTGATTCATTTTTTGGCGAGTATCAATCATTCGCCAAATTCTTTTTTGCCAAAAAATATCGGCTTCTCTAAGGGGCTGATAGGTGAGGATTTCTCGTTCCTTATGAATATTTCGTTCGTATAAGCCATCTAGTACAATAGGTGCCTTTCCTCCTGTATTTTCTGTATTTGGGGTTTCATTTACCGAAGTGCTAGGTGTTTCATCTTCGTAACTTTCAATAATTTGTGCGTAGGTATTGTTTGCTGTTCCTACAGTTAGCAACATAATGCTTAATAATAGCATGACTACATTCATTACTACTTTCATAGTTATCAATTTTAGAGATTGAACTAATTATTGTTAATAAATTAAAAGTAGAAATCTGTATTGCCATATGTTTTTTTTAGTGGTCAGTTGTTAGACCGTTCGCTGGCGCTCTCTGTCAGAACGCTGCGCTATCAGTTTATATGCTGACGATTTTATTTTTTTTACGTAAAAGGTTCTATTACTTCACCAATAATAAGCCTAGTACTTTGATGCCTTAATGAGGACGAACGTTTAAACCAGTAGTCTATATTTCTTCCATTATTTTGCAAGGCTTGTGCTAGGTTATTTTTTATAATAACGCTGTGTTTGTTAGCTTATTATGTATTAATAAAAATAAAAAAGGCTAGAACAAAAAATTTGTTCTAGCCTTTTTTATTTTGCTTTTAGATAGCATTTAGTTATCCTAGTAAGACCACAGGTTGTGTTCTTTCTCGAATATTTCTTGTCGTACTCTTTCCGATTCTAGGAGGGCATCTCGGCCTGTTGAGTATTCCTGAATCCTACGGTCATGAATATTAGATTCCTTCATAATGTAGCTACTAAAGAGCCTCATTTCTAGCACATCATCCCAGGTTAGGCGTTGTGCATCGTTAAATGGATTAAACACCTCTTTACGCATTAAGTGCGGGCGAAAATCTGGGTAATAAGCGTAGAACATAGCACGCTGACCACGATAGTTTCCATTATCATCTGTTACATCCATAATGGGTGCAATGGCTAAAATACGCACTAACATCATCGAGGTTTCTTCGTCAAAAACCCAATCTTCTTTTACTCTAAACTTCGTTACTGCTGTCCAGTTAAAGTCGTTTTTTACAATTTTTGTTGTTTCTTCGTATGTATCAGGGTCAATTACGGTAATGGTATCAACCGAGCCTAATTGACGTTCTACATCATCAATAGTAATTTCTTCTGAAAAAGTATCGTCCATAAAAATATGTACCTCTTCACTATTTTCTTCAATAACGCTTAATAGTACGCTAATAAACGGGTCGTTAGGTTCGGTAAACGTTAAGTTCATTTTTTGGTGCGTATCAATTACTCTCCAAACACGTTTTTGCCAAAAAATATCGGCTTCTCGCAAGTGATCGTAATTTAATATTTCTTTTTCTTTTACAGATATTTTGTCGTACAAACCATCTCTAACGATGGGTTCATTACTATCTGTTTGGGTTTCCTCTGTAGGTTCTTCTGTTGGAGGCGCACCACCTTGGTTGCCACCCCAGCCTTCACTCTGTGCATTGGCTTCGGTTCCGATAAAAAACGTTAAACAAATTAAGCCTAAGATCAGTATTGACTTCTTCATTATAAACAACATTTAGAATTAAATGAATGAATGTTAGCGAGTTTTCTAGTGGTCAGTTGTTAGACCGTTCGCTGACGCTCTCTGTCAGAACGCTGCGCTGTCAGTGTCCTGCTGACGTATTTTTTAGTGGTCAGTTGTCAGACCGTTCGCTGGCGCTCGCTGTTAGAACGCTGCGCTGTCAGTTTTCCTGCTGACGTATTTTTTAGTGGTTAGTTTAAGTGTACTTCGTGCTATTCTTTTTTCTACTAGGAAAAAGTTATAATAGAAGCGGAGAAAGAGGGATTCTAACCCCTGGTGTACGCCCAAACAAAAGTGTAACTCACTTTTATAAATTTTACTAGGATTGTAAAGATAAGGAACTATTTTGATTTACCATTTGCTAATTCCATTTTTTTACATTTCCGAAACGCTATTTAATAACGGCATTGCCTTTATTAAAAGTATGTATTGTGCTTGTTTTTTCATCCATTTCTAACAAAAAAAATAGACATCCAATTTCTTTTCCGCACAAATGCTTGGATAAGAAACGAGATGTCTATTCATTATCTGTTTATGTTAGGTAAACCTAAACCGAACAACTATTTGTATAAATACTAGCTTATTTAATTTTAAATGAGATAGTAGGTAATTTACGGGTTGTTCCGTCTGGGCCTTTCGCACGGATATTATCGAAGTAGTAGATACTACCAACTTTAGCACGATTGATTAGGTTAGAACACTGACCACCAAACTTAGAACCTGGGTTCACACAGGTTAAAAGGTCTTGTCCTCTTTCTGCTAAAGTCATTTCAAAACCAACTACTTTAAACTTAGCGTCAAAGTCGAAGTTTTTAAGGATAGCAGCCACACCTAATTGTGCTTTCATTTCACCAGTACCCATTGCACCACCTTGCTTACCACCAACTTCTGGCACAGGGTCAGGAATACGCTTTACACGAAACTCTTTAGAACCAGTAACTGATTCTCCCTTTTTGTTTTTACCAGAAATATTGATGCTTGCTTTACCTGGTGCACTTACGTTTACGGTATACTTACCAGGGCCGCCAGCTTTTACAATAGAACCGCCCGTCATGCTTACGTTTGTTTTAGCAGGAGTAATACCTGTAATAGAAGCAGAAACTGGGTTAGGTACCCCAATGTAAAATACGTTCATTTTATCGGCAGAAGCCATAGGAACGTGATCTGGTGGCGGTACTACTTTGTATTTCATGTCACCTTTAATGGTTTTTGTATCACCAGCACCTGTTTTAGTAGTAATAGAAGCGTTTACAGGAAACTCCCCAGTGCTACTAGCACTAGCAGTATAAGTACCCATTCCACTACCATCTAATTTTAAAGTTTGCCCGTTAACTTTAATTGTAGACTTTGACATCGAACTAGATGCAGCCAAATAAACCTTTGCTTCAAATTTTTCTCCTTGAATAAGCGTAGTAGCATTAGGAATAATTGCAACTTGGAATCTATCGTATAAAACGGTTTTTACACCTACGCTAGCAAATAACTCATCCACAATAGCAGCTTCCGTAGAGATGGCATCATTTTTAAACTTTGTTAGTAGTGTACGACATGCTTCTGCGGGCATGTGGTAAAATACGTAAGTTTTCCAATCTGGCTTTTCACTATCTTCTGGAATTTCTTCCGTTTTAAGGGTAATTCTACCAGCCATTGCTTCTCTTTGGTCTTCTGGGAAAAACTGTAATAGTTTTTCACGTACTTCTCCAATTTTTGTTTCTAATATACCACCTCTATCTTCATCAACAAAAAATTTAGTTGGGGTATCAATATCATCTTTTTTCAAAAACTCGCCAGGGTTCTTTTCATCTTCCCCAACAGCAGCCATCAATTGAGCTTGCAACGAATCAATATATGCAACAAACTCTCCTGATACTGCTCGTGCTTCTTTTGCTTGGTCTAGGAATTTTCCTCCTCTTTTCTCTTTTTTAACCTTTGCTTCAAAAGCAGTCATAGTGGCTGCAATTTTTTGGCTAGTCGAGAAATTAGAGTTTTCTATACCTGTATTAAGCAACTTAAAAGCATTTAAAATTTCGGCAGAGACGTTCATTGCAAGCATCGCGATTAGTACGAGATACATGATGTTAATCATCTGCTGCCTCGGTTCCTTAGGAATAGACATATA
>JAHDBT010000151.1:10921-14304 GCA_020630215.1 Bacteroidota bacterium | reverse complement strand
TAGGCTTGAATACCGTTTGGCTCAAGCGACACGCTTGACCCTGCGTTCTTTTTTTTACAAAAAAGGAACGCATCTGGCTGAAGCGTAACGGGCTTCAAGTGTGTCGCTTGATGTAACTTAAACAACTATTACTATTTGCACAAAATCCGATGTGGTGAGTATATAAAGCAATGCCGGGTCTAGCAACTTACTTCTACTCCTCTTTTCTTTGCCCTTATGTTTCCTAGGTCATCTTAAATCCTTTCTAAAAAAAAATAATACTCAATACCTATGATAACAGCGAAAAACATACTATTTTTATAGAAGATTAATACTTAAAATTGAAAGCATCATCACCTACACCGCAATGAACAAACAAAGAGCCATTATTATTGACGACGAAATAGATAGTCTTAATAATTTATGTTACCTGCTAAATACTTATTGTGGCAATGATATTGAAATTATTGCTCAAACCAGTTCGCCACAAAAAGCTATTGTATTAATTAATGATTTAAAGCCAGACATTTTATTTTTAGACATAAAAATGCCTAACATAGACGGATTTCAATTATTAGAACAATTAGAGCAACACAATTTTTTTTTAGTATTTACAACTGCTTACAGCGAGTATGGCATTAGGGCCTTAAAAGCAAGTGCTATTGATTATTTGCTCAAACCAATTGACCCCGTGGAATTGAAAGGAGCCATAGACAAAATTAAACACTTGGTACAATTAAAAGCACAAAGTAATTTAACAAAAACAACAAATAAAAATGCCATTCATTTATTACTAAATAATTTAACCAGCAACAGTTTTCCTAAACAAATCATGATTCCGCATCAAGACCAATTAAAAATGGTGAATGTTTCCGAAATTGTTTCTATTGCTGCTGATATTAATTACTCCATTGTTCATATGCTTGATGACACTAAATATTTGGTAGCCAAAACCCTTAAATCTTTTGAAGAATTACTAGACACACATTCTTTTTTGCGGATACATAAATCTTATATTATAAATTTGTTTTTCATAAAAGAAACCATCAAGTCTGATCAATATTATATTATACTTAAAAATGAGCAACGTTTTCCGATAGCTAGGAGGCGGGTAAAAATGGTGATGGACAAAATACGTTTGCAATGAAAACGATGCTGTACTTCTATATATTTTTACTTAGTTTTTCTTGTTTAGCACAAACACCTGCTCAGTACACCATTAGCCTTGATGAAGGTTTGCCGCACGAAACAGTTTGGTGTACTTTGCAAGATAAACTAGGTTATATTTGGATAGGTACCTCTAACGGCTTGTGCAGGTATGATGGCAAAAATATGGAGGTGTACCAAAAAAAGGATGGCTTGTGGGGCAACAGCATTGTTTCGCTTACAGAAACCGATACGGGTGATATTGCAGCCATAGCTTTTGACAAAGGCCTACACATTATTAAAGTAGCTCATCAACCTAGCATACAACGCATTGAGCCGCCTACCTACTTTAGAGATTTTGTTTACCTAGTGCAAGATACCGTCTATTCTATTGCAACAACTAGAGTACACACATACAATTTAAAAAGCAACGTAACCAAAGTTAGCACCTTGCCTAACCTGTTTGTCAATCGCATGATACAAAAAACACCTGATGAGTATTGGATTACGGCTAACAAAGGATTAATTGCCTTCAAAAACCAACAACTTACACCTATTTATGCAGACAAAAACGATAATACCTATTTTGCTATTTCTAAACAAAATGCTACTACAACTTGGATTGGAGCCAGTGGCAAAGTTTATCGTTTTACCAACAATAAAAAAACAGCAACTATTTATGAAGGGCTTCCGCCTAGCAATTTGGTAAATTATGTAAGGTGCACTAGTGATGGGCGATTGTTTGCAAGTGTTTTAGGCAATGGCTTATACCTAAAAAATCCTCAACAATCGGGTTTTAAATTTATTGGCGATGGACTTGGAATTGGCAATACGATTGTAAATCATATTAAGGAAGATAGAGAGGGAAATATATGGCTATCAACTTGGGGAAAAGGTATTGTTGTTTTACCTGCAGCACTTTTTAACTCCTATTTATCAGGTGTAGATTTACCCTTTAAAAGTTTACAAACAATTCATTTTGAACCAAAAAAAGAACGCTTATTTATTGGAGCTATAGAAGATGCCTTTCTATTTACTGATACCCTCATTACCCCACTACATCTCCCCGAAAAAAGCCCGGGGTTTGTAGATGCAACTACTATTCAATCGGATGGCGAAGGAAATGTATTTATAAAGTGTGTTAACACCAAGCATTTTGACTCCTTTTTTTTTAACCCAGTTGGCAATCCAGAGGATGCTATTTTCTCTTGTAACTTGTTAAAAAAAAATAACGTCTTTTCAAACGACAACTCAAAAACATATATTTTTATTAGCGGTGATTTATTTAAAATACATTCGGTATCAGTCAAACCAGGCTATCAAAAAACGGAACGCTTCCACCAAACAAAACAGTCCTTAAAAATTAAAAGCAATACCAATTTTATTAATTTAAATGATTCGTGTTTTTGGGTAGCAGCTTATACTGGCCCTGCTATTATAGATATAAAAAAAGACACCATATTAAAAACGAGCGACACCCTTCCTTCTTTTTTTCCTAGTGAGTTGCACAACGTTACGACTAATGTTTTTCTACAAGATAATAAACAGGGTATTTGGTTAGGAACAGATATTGGTTTATATTATTGGAATAATACTTGGAAAAAATACAATGCGCAAGGTAGATTAGCTAGTGAACGAATTAAAGATTTAGCCATAGACCATGCAGGAGATTTATGGATAACAACCAATAATGGATTAGTGCATTTTAACGGAATTGATTTTTGTACCTACACTAAAACTCATGGGCTGATAAGCAACCAAATTAACCTTGTTGAAATTAACAGCAAAAAAGGTATTATTTATGCTGCTAATTCTAAAGGAATTTCTATTGCTGCGATTGATAGCCTTAAAGCACACCAAATAAAAACGCCTAGCTTTCCTTTTCATATAAAATCCGTACACATTGATGATACTATTCAAAAAAGGAAAAATAATTTTCGATTGCAAGCCAATCAAAATCAAATAAAATTCACCCTTGCCACTTGTTCCTACCTAAACCCCAAGGCATTACAAATTCAATATAAAATAAACCAAGGAAAATGGTTAACTACGCCCAATAGTATTGTTCAATTAAACGATTTAGCTGATGGTAGTTATCAGCTTTTTTTTAGGGCAAGTTATAATGGAAAAAAATGGCAAACCATTGAGCCTGTACAATTAAAAATTATCCCTCCTTTTTATAAAACAGGCTGGTTTTATGCAGGCTTATTTACGCTATTTTCCATAGGCCTTTTCATCTACATGAATCAGCGATTAAA
>JAHDBT010000151.1:0-10821 GCA_020630215.1 Bacteroidota bacterium | reverse complement strand
AATAGTCAAGGAAGTGTTCAAATTTCTCCTCGTGCAGCAGGTGGCACAAAAGTACATATAAGCCTTCCTATAGTAAGCCCTAACC
Organism: Bacteroidota bacterium; assembly: GCA_020630215.1. Classification (GTDB taxonomy): domain Bacteria; phylum Bacteroidota; class Bacteroidia; order Chitinophagales; family UBA2359; genus JAHDBT01. The sequence continues at coordinate 10,736 of JAHDBT010000151.1, read as the reverse complement.
GTTAAATCAATCATAGCTACCGTTAAATTTATTTTGCAATGCAAAAGGAATTAATCTTCTAATTCTACGCATTATACCATTAAATGCATTTACCTAATAGGTGGCATAAAAGTACCTGTAAATCTTCCTTTAACAAACTCTAACCGTTAAATCAATCATAACAACCGATAAATTTATTTTCTGGTATAGTGGGAATTAATCTTGTAATTTCACGCATTATACAATCAAAATACTTTTATAAAAAAAGCAAAACAAAAGTGCATATAAATTCTATTTTAGTGAAAAATACCGTTAAATCAATCATAGTAACCGATAAATTTATTTCGTGGTATCTAAAGAATTAATCTTGTACTTTTACGCATTATACAATCAAAATACTTTTATAAAAACTTGATTAATAAAAATCAAGCAACACTACATAAATCTTTAAAATTAAAAAAACATGAAAAATTTAATTCCATTCCTCTTACTTTTCCTCTCTTTGCTTTCCTATGGACAGAAAGAGACCAAATCTACTGCTGAAGAAATAGCACTTTATCACAATACTTTTCTAGAACTTTATCATAACTCCGATTATGCTAAAACGAAAGAAAAGAAAAGCGTCATCCAAGTTTATGAGGAATTAACGGAACTTATAGTGCAACATCATCCCGAATTTGAAGGGCAGATTTCAGAAGAACTTTATGCTATTATAAAAAATATGGATGCCAAAGTTAAAGATATGCCTTCACTAGAGAAATATCTGACGAACGAACTAAATACCCTATTACCCAAGCATGATGTATCCGAAAATGTCGTTAATCTTATTGTAAACTTTACCTCCAATGATGAAAGAAAAATAGAAGAGAAACTACTGTATCTTGATGAATTATTAGGTACCGAAATATCAGCAAATGATAGATTTCCATTAGAAGTATACCGTGCAGTATTATATAATACTAATGACTATTGGAATAACTATTATAACCAAAATGGTATTAAGATAAATCATTTGACACCTTATGACAAAACCAAACTTGCAGATGCAGCAGGCGGTGTAGCTGGAGCAGTACTATGTCCAATACCTGGTCTTTGCTCATCAATTATAGCTGCTATTTCGTCTAGTCTTGCCCACCATTATCAACAAGGATATTAGCCAGTCAAATAATTTAAGTTTTGCCTGTAAAACCAACATTTACAAAAGCGATTGCTATTATTTGATTGGGTAAACGTTATCTAGTAATTATGTTTGGAATTTTAGTAGCACGGGTATAGTACAAGCGGGTGGCATAGCTACCAATACCTTTGTTTGTATAAAATGGATTAGCTCTTCCTAACAGGTAGGGTAACATTAGGTGTTCCTGCTTGTGTGCCTCCGTTTTGTACTACACCTACTACTCTTATTGCGATTCTAATTATAAACGATAATAATCCATCCTGTCCCTCAGTGCCATGTCTATTCTAATTATGGCATTGTAGAAAATGATTTTTATTATTCCTATAATTTAGCTTGTTTTACAAAGTAATATAGGTGCTTTTTTTTGTTTAAGCAAAAAATAATACTACATACTTATGATAAATCCCTAAAATGTGTTATATTTAGGTAACCTGCAAAAAACGCTGCGATGAACAAACAAAAAGCAATAGATGTGTTGCTCTCTCTCATCTAAATAATAGTGCTATTACTCAATTACAAACATAAAAAATAATCACTATGAAAAACTTCTTATTACTACACTTACTCTTACTCACCTCCTTTTTTTTTACTCAAACACTCAACGCACAAATAAGTATTACTGGCGATATAGATGTTTGCGAATTTTCTTGCACCGATTATCAAGTAACAGGTACAACAGGATACACCGCTTGTAATTGGCAATGCGTGGGCGGCACGGTTACCCAAAACAACAACAATACACTTACTGTTTGTTGGGGCAGTAGTGGAGCTGGCTCTTTAACGGTTAATAAATCAGATGCTAGTAACAATACTCTTAGCCAAACCCTTACGGTAAATATTACGCCCTTACCCGAACCAGAAATTATTTACCCCGAAACTTGCACCTACACTGTAGATACAGCTATGCTTTCGCAAGTTGGTATTCCTCCAGGTTCTATTCAGGGCAATCCTTGTTTAGGAGGGCCAGACGAAGATTGCATTGCTACTTGTGATAGTTCTAAGCTTGTTTACCGAGCCGTATTACATCCTGGCAGCACCTACGAATGGGAAATTGTTGGCGGTACCATTGTAGGCGTAAATACCCTCGATAGCCTTTGTGTACAATGGGGCGATGTTGGCCCTGCTTCTATTAAACTAATTGAAACCGATAGTTTTGGGTGTAAAGATTCGATAGAAATATGTATCAAATTCCTAAAATCGCCCAAAGCTAGTTTTTCGGCCAACACGGTTTGCTTAGGACAGGCTACGCAGTTCACCGATTTATCTATTGATGCCGACGACTGGTACTGGAATTTTGGCAATGGTCAGACTTCTACCTTGCAAAACCCTTCTCATGTATTTAGTATGCCTGGCACACATACGGTTTGTTTAATTGTTAGCAAATACCATTACGGAAATTGGATTCAATTAGACGACCCTACTGGTGGCGGATTTGAAGTGCCTTGTAAATACCTATGTGTTTGTACCGATACCATTAAAATGGATATAATTGTAGATCCACTCGCAGGGCCAGATATTGAGTGTCCCTCTACGGTTTGTGTAAACGATTCGACTTGCTACACCACTACTGCAATGTGTAGCAACTATGTTTGGAGCATAAGTGGCAATGGCATTATACAGTCGGGCGGTGCTGCTACCGATACCTTTGTTTGTGTAAAATGGCTTGCTGGACCAACAGGTACAGTAACATTAGCAGTGCCTGCCTGCACACCTCCTTTTTGCCCAACACCCACTACTATTACCATACCTATTATTGACGATGACAACCTAGCTATTACTGGCCCTAATCCTGCCTGCGCTGGCGAAACGGCAACCTACGAAGTACCTAAATACGTAGGTGCTTGGTACGAATGGTGGGCCATAGGCGGCACTTTAAATGATGTTTCTCCTTTTAAAAACCATGTGCGAGTTACTTGGCCCAATGTGTATAATATTACTACGGGGCAAGTTGTTGTAAAGGTATCCCATCCTTATTTATCTGATGGTGATCCTGACCCTGATTGCATGGCTATGGATACCTTAGATGTAACGATTAAGCCTAAATTTACGGTAAACGGCCCTTCCCAAACTTGTGAAAATGAAACTAGCACCTTTACCGCTTCTCATGCTGATACTTTTAATTGGACCGTTACAGGCGGAACAATACAAGGTGCTAGTACGGGTAGTTCGGTAATGGTACTTTGGAATACTGGTGCAGGGAATTATACCGTGAGTGCTACCGCTGTTAACCCCGCTAATTATTGTAATTTAACTGCTACTACCACCATTAAAATACTCCCCACACCTGCCACACCAAATATGATTGATGGCCCTGCACTAATTTGTGCTGGAGGTACTTACACGTACAAAGCAAGTGCCGCACCTGCTACTGGCAATTTTATTTGGACAGCCACAGGTGGCACAGTAATGCCAGGAACAGGGAATCCCGTGCTAGTAAGTTGGGATGCAATTCCTCCTACAGGCGGCTATAGCTTATCCGTTTTTCAGCAGCAAATTAACGATCCATTCTGCGAATCTGCGGTGTATACCATTCCTATTGATTATGTGCAAAGTATTAGTATTAGTGGGCCATCTCCTGCTTGTATTAATACAACAAGTACTTATATGGTTACAACCGTTCCTACTCTTACGAGTCCTATTTCTAGCGAAGACTTTACTTGGACTATCAACCCTCCAACCGTGCCCGTTACTATAGGAAGTATTACTTCAGGTCAAGGCACTAATACTATTGATATTCAATGGCATAACGATATTGGATTTGCAACAATACAAGTAGAATATTGTGGCTTAACTGCTAACTTAATTGTAAATATAGCTCCTCCAAGTGCGCCTGGCATTACTGGTCCTACAGATTTATGCGAAAACGATACTGGCATCTTATCGGAAGGAGCTGCTTGCACAGGTCATGTTTGGAAAGATGAAACTGGCAGCATTATTTCAACGGCAGCAACGGCTACTATTACAGGTGGCGGCTGCTACACTTTAGAAGCTATTTGTAGCAATTGCCCTATTAGCGAAACCTACTGCGTAAACGAATGGTCGCTGCCTAATGCGAGTATTTACACTACCGATAATTTAGAAATATGCACGCCTGTACTTACAGGCAATGATGTTACTTTTACGGCTTTGCAAAGCCCTGGCTATACCTACAGTTGGGAACAAGATTGTGGTAGCGGATATGCGCCAGTTAGTAATAGTAGTGGTTGCCCTACGAGTACGCCTGCACATCAACTTTGCCAACTAAATATTACCAATGCTTGCTCGTACAGAGTGCTAGTAACCGATGCCAATGGTTGCACCAATTATTCTAATGTTATCAGCACCTTTTTATCAGGATGTATAGGTGGCGGTGGGACTACTTGTTTAGGTCCTATGGGAACGGTTGATATTATTGTCAATAGTCCAATGTGTAATCCTGTTAGTTTTACCAATAACTCCTCCAGTGCTAGTAATTTTGTTTGGAACTTAGGAGATGGTACTATTCATACAGGTCCCACACCTCCTCCTCATACTTACGCTAATGCAGGCGTTTATACCGTTTGTTTAACGGGAGATGTGCCAGCCGCATCTCCTCCAACTTGCACACTTATAGATTGTGTTACGGTAGAAGTACCTGTTGTGGCCGATTTTGATTATACCATTACTTGCAACGGTGTTCAGTTTTACGACCGTTCTAGTACAACCAATACGATTACCCAATGGAACTGGAATTTTAGTGGTTCATTTCCGTCGAGCAGTACTGCCCAAAATCCTTTACACAGTTTTTGTTGCTTTAGTGGTGGCAGCTATACTGCCGATTTAACCGTAAGTGCTGTTAATAGTATTACGGGCGATATTTGTACCGATACTTACCAGGTTACCATTCCTGATTATCTGCTAAATATTGCAGCAGCCTACCCTACGCAAGCTTGTGTAGGCGATAAGCTGGCTTTTACCGATAATTCAACAGGGCAAGCTGTAAGTTGGATATGGGATTTTGGAGATGGTGCTACCTCTGCTTTACAAAACCCCTGTCATACTTATACACAAGCAGGCACCTATTTTATTCAGCTAGGAGCAACCAACCAATATGGATGTACCAATGGCGTTGGTTTTGCCATGCCTATTACAATTTATCCATTACCTACCGTAAACCTAACAACTACTCCCGCCCCTCCTGATGTTTGCCAAGGCGATCCAGTTTTATTAACTGCCACAGCAGGTTACGTTAATTATGATTGGTATGATACAAGTACAGGACTACTCCTAGCAAATACAACAAGCAACACCTATAATGTATATCAAAGCGGTGTTTATGAAGTGGTGGTAACAGATGCGAATGGTTGTAAAGAAACGAGCAATAGCGTTACCGCCGTTGTTCACCAAAACCCACCAGCAATAATAGATGGGCCTACAGACATTTGCATTGGCGATGATTTGGTATTATCTGCACCTCCTGGCTATAGTTATTTATGGTCGAACTCGGCTACGTGGGCAACTATTTATGAAACAGGATTAGCAATAGGTAGTTATACTTACTCGGTAACTATTACCGACAACACCAGTCCAGTAGTACCTCCTTGCGAAACGATTGTTAGCATACTTGTTACCGTTCATCCAAATCCTACTACACCAATCATTGTTACCAATCCTAGCCCTCCCGATCCATTATGTGAAGGCGACTTAATTACCCTAACGGTAAGCAATGCAGTAGCAGGAGATATTTATTTATGGAGTACTGGACAAAGTGGCACAAGTATTATGGTAACACAATCGGGTAAATACTCGGTAACGGCTATAAGTCCATATGGATGTACTAGCGTTGCCGAAATTGATGTATGCCCATTGCCCGATATTTGCCTAGTTCCATCAGGTTGTTACACTCGCTGTAATCCTGATACGATATGTGTACCAGATGTGTTTGGCAGTTATCAATGGTTGTACAACAACACACCCATTATTAATGCAACAGACACCTGTTTTATCGCAACACAAGATGGAGAATACCGAGTAATTTTAGAAAACGACTGGGGTTGTACTGATACTTCGGATGTGTTGAAACTGAAATTGATAGATTGTCCTTGTGGCAGTTGTGATTCTTTAGATGTTGTTTTAACCGAATTGACCACAATGACAATGGATAGTTGTTGTTATGAAGTAGACATCACCAACAATTACTGCAATCCTATTGTAGGTTTTGGGGCAGAAGTTACTACACCAGGCTGGCAATTTAATACCGCCAATTTATCTACTAGCCACAGTTGGCATGGCACCCCTTTACCTAAAGAAGTAAGAATTAATCACAATGCAGGATTGTATCCAACAGGAACAACCAATAGCTTGTTAACCTTCTGTTTAATAAGTAATACAAGTCCTGTACCACCGCCTCCGCAAGACATTAAGTTTACTTGGTACGAACTGATTGGCAACGATAGTATTCCGATATGCGACACTACTATGCAAACCTTCTGTACTGATAGCATCCCATCCGATCCTCCTTGCGCCGAAATTATTAACACGAATGTAGAATGCGACCCTGCGGATAATGGCTTGTATAAATTTACTTTTCAAATCACCAATTTAAATGCTACACAAACAGCCACCAACATTCTACTGAACAACCCAACAGGTTTTTCCTTTAGAACGACTCCTACGGGACCTGATTTAAGTAGTTATGTTGCACCAGTATCTATTCCTCCGCTAGGCACCTCTGGAGTTATATGTATCTACATTTATTCTCCTACGCCTATTACTACTCCTACAAATGTGTATTTTAATTATGGCATTTGGGGCAATGGTTTCTGTTGTCATCCTCCTGCGCCCTATTGCATAACCTTAGATCCGTGTTATTGTTTGACAACGGCTAATTTCGATTTAAAATGTATTGCCGATAGCAGTAAATATAGGTTAACTTTTGATGTAACCAATTTGTCTACCATCTCAACTTCCCCTATAACGGGATTGGTAATTACAGTTAAAAACCCTAGTACTTCGGGTATTACCTTACCTCCTACAGGCGGTTTTTACGATTGGACATCGAATCCACTTCCCTACAATTCTACCAGAACCATTAGTACTTGTGTTGACCCGTTTCCGATTACCGATCCTGATCTTATTTTAGGGTATGTTATACATCATGGACCCTTACCGTGGGCGGCTGATTCGTGTTGCACCAATATCCCTTGCGATACCATACCAATACCGCCTTGTTGCGAAGATATTGATGTTTCCAATTCCCTAATGACACAATACCGAACGGCGGTTACTTGTGGTGTTACCAACGATTTCCTCCCTGCTTCTAGCAGATATACTTTTGGCATAATTGATCATGATGCCGTGCTGCCTGTTTCTTCAAGGATAGATTATACAGGCAATGCGCTTGTAAGTGATTTCCATCATCCAGATTGGCATGTTGATGAAATAGGCAATGTGTTTGGTATTGCGATAGATAATTTTGGATATATGTATGTAGGGGCTTCGGCTAATTATAGTGCGGGTTTCCTAGGAAGTGTGGCCATTATTAAATATGGTAATATTGGCGGTGGTGCCAACGATTTAGGCGCAGCAGGTACAATTTACCAAATGGATAGAATAACAGGACAGCCACAAGTATTTGCTCAATTGCCACAAAACATGACTACGATTAACCATCAGGATTGCGAAGGGTCTGCATCCTTAGTCCGAAATACTGGCCCAGGCTTAGGCAACCTTGTTTACGATAAAGAACACGATCAGTTATTTGTTGCCAATTGGGAAGATGGTAGAATTTACCGCCTAGATATGAGTGGTAATATTATAGATACTTATGATCCTGCAATAATAGACAACAACCTAGCAGGTTTGCCTCCTACTACCGATTTGATTCCTTATGGTTTGGCAGTTAACAATGATGGAACGAAATTGTTTTTTGGTACACTTTATAATGGACCAATTATTTTTTCTATCGACTTAAATACTAACGGCAGCTTTGTAGGAACAATAAATAACACAAGTGGCAATAGTAGTTTAAGTATTGACAATTATGTGGGCAGCCAAACTTTCCACCATAATTTTATGCTTACTGATAGGTCGGTTTCAGATTTAGAGTTTTTGCCTAATGGCGATTTAGTAGCGGGACTTAGAGTGGGTTGTAATGGTAATTTTGCAACTTCCTACAATCATGGCGGCACGTCTTATATTATTAGCGAAGTTGGAGGACTTTACAACAGCCCTACCCAAATGCCTGTTTCTCATGATGCTAACTTACCTTTTAATTTCCTAGATGGTGATGACCAATATGGAGGCGTAGCATTTATGGAATTTGCAGGCGGCACTTATGAACATGTTGTATCCTCTGCCGATATTCTTTTGGAACCTGGTCCACACGGAATTGCTATTTTTGACCAAAGTTTTTCGGGCAATCCTATTAATCAATTAGCCGCAATTGCTTATGCACCTATTACCGTAAATACCGACTTAAAAGGCATTGGCGGAGATGTACAAGTATTTAACCCTTGTATTCCATTGCCAAAACCAACTCCTAGCGACTCCTGTTGTGTAAGTTACGACGATTTTTGCGACCGATTTGACCTCGGATTTAACGTAGATGCGAGTACTTGTAATACCCTAAAAATTGATGCGATTGGTTTAGGCCCTTGCGATTTTTACGCCATAGATTGGGGAGATGGTACGACAACAGGCCCATTCCCAGGAAATTCTTCTACGATAAGTCATACCTATACCAATGATGGATTTTACAGCGTCTGTATTATCGCATCAGAACTAGATGCCGCAGGAAATATTTGTTGGGATAAACAATATTGCAACGAGTATTTTATTGAGCCTTGCCCAGTAATAATTGTAAAAGCAAAACTATTTTTAGAAGCTGCTTATGATGCTGAAACAGGAGAAATGACGACTTACCTCCACCAAAATAACCTCTTGCCACTTGAACATCCGTTTTCTCGTGCACCGTGGCTTTATAGCGAGCCTATAGCAGTAAATAGTTATACTGATATTCCTAGTAATGCTGTAGATTGGGTATTGGTAGAATTGCGTAATGCAACTGATTACCATATTATAGAAGCTATTAAGCCTGCTTTCTTATTAAGCAATGGTTGCGTTGTAGATGTTGATGAACCAAACGATGGTATTAGCTTTACCAATTTAACTAATAATACCGACTATTACGTTTTGGTACGTTCTCGAAATCACCTAGCAACGATGAGTGCAACTCCTATAAATGTAGCGGTAGGCAGTCCTGTTGAATACGATTTTACTACAGGAGTAAATCAAGCATTTGGTCCTGACCAACAAATGGAATTAGCTACAGGTGTAGCCGCACAATTTGCTGGCGATTTTGATAGCAATGGCGTAGTTACGGTACTAGATTACAACCTCTATTTAAATGAGGGTGCTGGCGTAAATATTTATTCGGATGGTGATTTAAACATGGATGGAAATCTTACCATTCAGGATTTCAATAATTACTTCCCTAATGCGAGTGTGCAAGGGATTAATGTGGTGCGTTACTAATTAACTCAATCCTCTTTATAATCTTTAAGGCTGCTAGTTATTTTACTAGTGGCCTTTTTTTATTATTAAATGTTAAATGGCTTTACTGCTGGCGAAGCAGATTTCCAAAGCTTCCTTTCTTCAGCAGGCAAAACAATTTAACCATTAAGCAGTTCAACAATTTAAGACTTCAACAAGGCCCTCAATTCGGCAATACTATGCAGTTCAAAATCGGCTTTTACATTTGTTTCGTTGGGACGTTTTTTAGGATTGTACCAGCAAGTTTTACAGCCAAAATTATTTCCTCCTTTTATATCAGAATTAATACTGTCGCCTACTACTAAAATTTCGTTAAGAGGTGGCGGATTAGGAATGGTTTGATACACGTACTCAAAATACGCAACAGCAGGTTTGGCAACACCTATTTCGTCGGATACAACAATGCTATCGAAAAAATGGGTTAATTGAAGTTGCGCTAACCTTGGTCGTTGAGCTTCTTTTAAACCATTGGTAATAATACTGAGTTGGTATTTTTTTTGGGCTGCACTTAGCATATCAACTACCCCGTCATAAATAAAGGAGGTATGTACTAAGTTTTCTAAATACCGTTGGTTAAAAGCCAATGGGTCTACCTGTGTTTCGTTGATGGCTTGCAAAAATAAGTCAAAACGTTTATGGCGCAATTCTATGGCATCAATCAATTGGTTTTCAAATTCTGCCCATACTTGGTGGTTGTATTGTTGGTAAATTTGGTAGTGTTGTTCGGTAAATAACAAACCTTTTTCCTCGCAAGTAATCTTCATACTTTCTTTAGAAGCATCAGAAAAGTCGATTAAGGTATTATCCAGATCGAAAAGTATCCATTTAAAATCCATATAAATATTTATTCGAGTTCTTTTAATTTTGAAAAATTCACCTAGAAAGTGCAATTTTTTTTTGATAAAAGCGAATCTTTATTGATTTCTATTTCCCAAAATAGCTGTTACAAGTAGCTTGTGGCATCTTTTCTTGTCCTAATTGTGTAATAAACCTAAAGAAATGTTAATTTTACCTCCTAGTGAATATTGAATGAGGAAGTTTTGAGTAGAAAGTACTTTAGTATAATATA
>JAHDBT010000150.1:1262-14306 GCA_020630215.1 Bacteroidota bacterium | reverse complement strand
AAAAAAAATACGGCGACTTAATCATCAGAAACTTAAGTTTTGAGCCACTAGTTGCAAATAGAAAAAAGGACTGCAGCGCATTTCCCTCCTTCTACAAAAATACTTTCTACCTGCTACAAAAAGACTAGCGTTCTGGTGTATCAATTAAAATATGGATGCGTTCGTTTACCAGTTCTTTGGCAGGAACAACTACTTTATCTTTAGCCGTTTGTATGGTTATACAGATGCTTTCAATTTTAATAATTTTTCCTTCTACATCGCCAATACGAATTACTTGTCCTACTTCAAAAGTTTTGCGGCTAAAAAAAGAACCGAGCATATTGCTTAAAATATCGCGCGAGGCAAAGCCGTAGGAAATGGCACCCGTAACGAGTACGGCACCTACCATCATATCTACCTTAGAGGTAATAACATCGGTATTAATGCCAATTTGATCGAGGGCGGTAAGGGTAACAATTACCATTAAGAAGTAAAAAACAAAGTTGCTAATTAATCGTCCAGTAGAGAGCCCTAGCGAACTGGTGGCGGCGGCAATAAAATCTCGGAAAAAGGTAGCCACATAAACGCCTAATACAAAAATAACAATACCAATTAAAAGGGTAGGAATTAGATCAATTAATTTACTAAACTGTTCTGATACAATCGTCCATCCTAAGGATTCGGTGGCCATAATAAAAAACAGCAGTAAGACCATATAGTACACAAACTTACCTACTAATTGGCTTGGTTTGGCGGTGATGTTTGCTTTTTGGAGCATATCATCTGCCTTAATACGTTCGGCAAGCGTATCAAATTTAGCAAGCGTAAGCACTTTGGTAAAAATATAGGCAATTAATTTGGCGGCTAACCAGCCTACAATAAGAAGTAACAATGCAGGTAAAGCATCTACCACTTTGTTGATGAAATTTTGAAGGGTAGACATCAATATATCCGGCATTTTTTCAAACTGGTCCATACTTTTTGCTAAATATTTGTTAATTTGGAATAGGCGTGAGGTCTATCTGTTTTTTATTTCCTATTTCTTTTTTTCGGGTTTGGATCTAAGATTGTATGCAGTATTGTACCATTAGTAGCAGCCTGTTTTAAGGTAAATAGGTCGGCTATTTCCATTAAAAACTTGGCAGTATCAATAGTGGTTAATACTCCTTTTTTGTGGTCAGAAGGCAATTCATCTCCTTCGAACCAATCTTTGAAAGGATTTCGTTCTCCTTTGTTTTTTTCTGAAACTTGTTCACTCATAAGCGGCAACATTTACTAAAAACAGTTTTCCTATTTAATGCTTGTGTGAGTAATTAAATAAAATAGCATTAATTGTTGGGAGAAAACCATTTATTTAGATGATATACTCTATATTTTGGCTCATGTTGTAGCGTGTGTGATTTTTAATGCTGTGAATGAATAACCAAATATACAAATAATCAACGAGATTTTTGTAATTGTTAAGCAGCTTAACAAAAATTAGCCACTATAAATTGATTATTCATTAAATAAATGGAACAAGCATAAGCTATTCCATTTAGTGAGGTATAGGATATTTCTTTCAAAAAGCGTACCGCATTACAAGGTATATGCAAGTTATTAGCCAACTAAAGACAGCAAAAACCGCATTCTTGTTGTTTTATTTTTTTTAGTACTCGTTTTCTTAGTATTAACACGGGTGTTTCCTTCAACATCGTATTTTTCTTGATAAGATTTTCTCAGCCTATCTCTAGCTCTTTTTAAGCGCATTTTAGTTGCGCTTGAGGATAGCGATAGAATATTTTTAATATCTTCTATCGACATTTCATCCTGATATTTCATCAGTAAAATGGCTTTATCCTCTTCCGATAATTGATGAATGAGTTCTTTTAAGCGGGTAACTTCTATTTCAAAAATCATTTTACGCTCAATTTCCTCATTGTCGTCCATTATTTTTTGTTCATGTGTATTTTCATACTCTATAATCCTCGATTTTTGCTTTTGCCGCAAAAAATCGATACATTGGTTGTAAGTAATCGCATATACCCAAGTAGAAAAGCTTGATTTTCCAGCAAAACTAGCAATGTTTAAAAATGCTTTCACTAAAATATCATGCGACAAATCCTGGGCATCTTCTTTATTTTTAACCATCGAAATACATTTACGGTACACTTTATTAGCATAGCGATCGTACAGCTCACTAAAAGGAGTTGTATCGCCAGATGTTAAAATGTATTCGAGTATTTCTTTGTCAGATTTTTTATCAAATTCCTTCGCTGCAGTAACCATGCTAACAATTAGGTATTTTGTTGAGTGTTTAATTAATCGATTAAGTGGTTAGCAATTTCCATTAATTAATACTTAGGTAATTAAGTAGTACAAGCTATCACATTGGTATATATGCAGGGTAACATATTGGGCTAAATTTTATTAATGATTGTAGTACTGGTTATGTTGAAAATTAATTAAAATATTTTTAGCCAAAATAATAATGTGTGTTTTATGAGGAACTAAATCGTTTATTTACATCTTTAGAATTGTGTTTTATAGACGATTGGAACAAAAAGGGTCACTCGTATTTAATATTACAAAGGTAGGACAAATTTAGAGGAAATGTAACACAAGGCTTTTTTTTAAAATAAAACATGGTTTAAATACTTTAGGAGCAGAAGAATGTGCTAACTTATTTTATTTCGTTCACTTATTTTAAATGTTGTATTTTTGCACCGTTTTCCCTATATAAATGATTTAGGGATGGTGAAAAAATAAATTTACATTTTCCACCATTCCTTAACACAAAAACTTAGTTAATTTTACAACATAAATTATTGAATACCTAAAATGATGCCATTTTTTTATTTTAAAAAACATACCCTATTTTTATTATTAGTAGTAGTAAGTTTACTGGTAAACAGTAATACGCATTTACAGGCAAACGATTGGAAGGGGCAACTACAACAAGCAAACGAAGCCTATGCACAAGCTAAATACGACGCAGCGGTTGATGCTTATGAGGCAATTTACCAAAATGGCTATCAATCGGCTACGCTTCATTATAATTTGGGGAATGCCTATTATAGGCTTAATCGTATTGCGCCTGCTATTTTAAACTACGAACGGGCCAAAAAACTAGCCCCTTACGATAAGGAAATTAGCCATAACCTAAACATGGTTAACAAAAAAATTACGCACAATATTGATGGTTACCCAGTATTGTTTATTAAAAAGTGGTTTACTGCGGTCATCAACTTTTTTTCTTCTAGCATTTGGGCCATCTTAATTTTATTAGGTGTATGGGGGGCAATGTTGCTAGGCGTACTGTTTGTAAAAAGTGCAAATGTTGCCCAAAAAAAACGTGCCTTTAGTGGCATTATCGCCTTATTGTTTTTTGCCTTGTTGTGTTTTGGCCTAGGCATTGCCAAATACCAAACCGAAATAAACAAAGCTGCAGCCATTGTTTTTAATCCACAACTGCAATTAAAAAATGGACCCTCAGATGCAAGTGCCGATATTATTCCGCTATCAGAAGGCGTAAAAGTAAATATTGTGGAAGAGGTAAATGGCTGGGTCAAAATTCTTTTAAACGATGGGCAAGAAGGATGGATACGGCTAAAAGATTTAAAACGGATTTAGTAATGGTACTTAGTACTTGGTATTTAGACGGCTTCGCTGCGCTTTGCCGTTGTTAAGTGAAAGTGTAACAAGCTTACGCAACCAAACCAAACATTTACCTAAATTTTAGTTACTTTAATGGTATTGGTGCGCCCACGTTCGTGTATAGGCATACTGCCAGTATTCAACACAATATCTCCCGATTTAATAAGCCCTTTATCAATTAAAATTTGCTGTACATCACGCATGGTATTATCGGTGCTTTCAAACTTGGTATATAAAAAGGCTCGCACCCCCCATATTAAGCCTACGGTGTAGAGGAGGTCAACGCTTTCGGTAAAAATGTAAATATTGGCTTTGGGGCGGCAACTCGATAGTAAAAATGCAGTATAGCCCGATAGCGTCATGCCTATTAATCCTTTGGCATTTACTTCGCCTGCAATTTTACAAGCATTAAAACATACAGCATCCGATAAAAAGGTGTCAGAATCGGGATCGGGGGTTAGTCCTAAATGGTAAATTTCTTCTTGTTCTTCAATATTTTCAATTACCTTTTTCATTGTTTCTACCACCTTTACTGGGTATTTCCCTACGGCAGTTTCGCCACTTAACATAATTGCATCTGCCCCATCATATATAGCGGTTGCTACATCACTCACTTCGGCACGAGTAGGCGACGCATTTTTAATCATGCTTTCCATCATTTGAGTTGCAATAACTACGGGTTTTGCTGCACGAATACATTTTTGTACAATTACTTTTTGAATAACGGGTACATGCTGCAAAGGCACTTCTACGCCTAAGTCGCCACGAGCTACCATAATAGCATCCGACACATTAATTATCTCATCAATGTTTTTATAGGCTTGTGGTTTTTCTATTTTTGCAATTACTTTGGCAGCGTGTTGTTTGTAGTTAATAATGCCTTTTAAGCGCATAATTTCTTCGGGAGTACGCACAAACGAGAGGGCTATCCAGTTAATTTTATGTTGTAAAATAAACTCTAAGTCTTTAATATCTTTAGAGGTTAAGGCAGGCGACGAAACATCGGTTTCTGGTAGGTTTAATCCTTTTTTAGACCGTACAATGCCCCCATAAATTACTTGGGCTTTTACTTCATCTACGCCATTGGTTGCCAAACATTTTAACTCAATATTACCGTCATCAATCAATATTCTTTCGCCCGCAGTAATATCCATTGCCAAGGCTTGGTAAGTTACGGGAATTAGTGTTTTGCTAGGCGTACAATCTTTGGTTGTTAAACAAATAACAGCGTTATCTTCTAGCATAATACCTTCATTAGGCAATATGCCCAGCCTAATTTTAGGACCTTGCAAATCTGCTAAAATACTAACATGGGTATTTAATTCCCCGTTTACTTTATGAATGGTTTTTATTACTTCTTCATGTGCTGCGTGGTCGCCATGCGAAAAATTAACCCTAAAAACATTAACGCCGGCATTAATAAGCTCCGTGATGGTTTCTTTACTGCTAGAGGCGGGTCCGATGGTCGCAATTACTTTTGTTTTGTTAAATGTAGGCATAGGAATGATTTTGTTTTACTTTATTTTCGTTTTTCACTAATCGGTAAACATAGCAAGCATTTATCACAAAACAAAAAATAATCCTTTATTAAACAGTAATTAAATGTCTTATGACTAAAGAATTAAAGTTTACGTAACAATAAGGTATCATAACAGGTTAACAATAAGTGTGCGGTCTGTTTTAGGGCTACAAAAAAAGCACCCAACTAAAAAGCTGGATGCTCGAAAATAAAGATAATTGCTTGTGTTACCAATAATAATTAATGCACGATTAATTTTTGAGTAGCTTGGTAACCATCTAAGTTTAATTGTACAATATACATGCCTTTGCTAAGTGTGTTAGCTGCTAATTGATGCTGACGAAAGCCTGCCAAAGGACTTACCGCTGCTTGATGCACCAATTGCCCCGAAACATTGTATACTTGAATGTTGGCATTTTGTAGGTTGGAATTTTCGTTAATATTATACAGTATAGTAATATTGGTTTGGGCTGTAGCCAAGTTAGGCTGAACCGCTAAACTTCCTAGCGAAGGTGTTTGCAAATCTGATACGGCAGTAACGGTGATGAGTTGTTTGGTAAATAAAAAGTTGCCAGTTTCCGAGCCTCCAAAACCTGTAAAAATGAGTTTGTAAATTTCGCCGTATTGCGTCATGGCAAAAAAGGCAAGGTCTTCTTCAATCATATATTGTCCTACCGAAGTATTAAATTCTTTCCAGTCCCAGCCAATCGTCGAAATGTCATCACCAAAGGTATAGTCAGCGTAATCCACAGTTTCGGTATCAACACCTTGTGCTTTTATAAGTTGGGTATTTACATTTCCTAGTACACCTGTAACAGGGTAGCGTAGCGAAACGGTATCTTGTACAACCAAAGTTGAGTATCTGGTAAATAACAAATCCCAAAGTCCAGTATGTGGTTCTCTATCAATAATTGCATTATCGGCAAAAGAATAATAAACAAAGTTTTTATCCGGAAAATCATCTTGGTTAATGGTTACCGTCAATTCGTCGCTTCCATCTAGGTTGGCATGGTGAAAAGTCCATACCCGGTCTATTAAACTTTCTATCCATACTTTGCGGTAGTTATTGCCTGGTAATTTAAGTACATGTAACGAGTCGCCAATAACATTGTGGGTAACAATATTGTAAACGCCCCATCCTAAATCAAACGGTTCTGTTGTTACATTGTTGGCATTAAAAGCCCCATAAAACCACTTGCTGGAGCTGTTGTACATTTTTGTTAAATCGTCTACTTCTTCGTTGGTAATACTTAGGTTTTCCCAATCGGTAATTGTTGCGTTTGGTACGGTAATAAGTTGTACCTGATTGGCACTGTTAATACGAATAGCACCTGTTTGCCCATCCTGTTCAAAAGCAATATCCCAATCATCTTCGGGTACGCTTGTTTTGTTGCCATTAGATAATCGGTAAAATGTTTGGGAGCTGTAGCCCTCGTCAATAGATACGATATCTTCTACCGTTTCTTGGGCTTTTAGTAGCGGGGCAAATGCCATAGATATTATTAAAAGTAAAAATACTTTTTTCATAATGTTGATAAGTTCGTTAAAAATTGATTTGAGTGAGTAAAGGAAATAAAATAATCCAGAACAAAATAACACAAATTAAGGATGTAATAGTTCTTCTAAAAACACTATTTTTCTCCTGTAGATGTCATAAAAATGATAAAGTAAATTATTTTGCTAAATTTAAGGGGTGAGTAGTCATTAATAAAAGGATTGAAATAATGAGTATAGTGTGACTAAAAGTAATTAATATACCCAAAGTGTATTTTCCCGTTTCTAAAATTTATTGGGTTATCGGCTTGTTTACCTAGGGCGTAGCTAATGCCAAAAACACCTGCTTTGGTTTCAAAACTCATCCCTAAACCAAATCCGTAGGGCGTATCCTCTAGGTTGGTATTGCGACTTTTGTTTTGCAGATAGGCAATATCGGTAAAGCCAAAAAAGTACGAATTTTGTGCTAGTAAATAACGGTATTCGAGGGTAAAAATATGGTGCATACTGGTAAAAATACTTTCTTCATCAAAACCTCGTAAAGTGCGATTGCCACCTATACGAAACAATTCATTTTGCAGGGTTTGCTGGTTAGAAATATACGCACCGCTTAAACCTGTTTTTAGAGTAGAAAGTTTGCCAATACCCCAATATTTTTGTAAGGAATATTTAACTTGGTATTGAAACTTATTAACATTTAGGCTATCGT
This sequence comes from Bacteroidota bacterium, assembly GCA_020630215.1. Taxonomy (GTDB): domain Bacteria; phylum Bacteroidota; class Bacteroidia; order Chitinophagales; family UBA2359; genus JAHDBT01. The sequence continues at coordinate 6,969 of JAHDBT010000150.1, read as the reverse complement.
ACTGCGCCTTAAAATCAATGTTACTTGCATCGCCAATAGCTAAAATAGCATTGTTACTGCCTACCGTTTTAGTGCCTAAGCCTAGTACCACATTAAAGGTGTAGCCCTTGCGAGGGTTAAGTCGGTAATCTAATTGCTCGAAATTGTATTCTATCCCATAAAGGGTGTTTTTTACATCAAGCAATTCGGGTAATTGTTCGCTGTTAATTAGCTTTAAACTATCTACCGATAAAATGCTGGAGTTTTTTTTGCTCCAAAAAGCTTTAAAATAATTATTGCCTTTTAGTAAATACTGTAACCCTAAATAAGTGCTTACATCTCTGTAAAGGGTATCGCGCAGGTACAAGTCAAATTTTATATCGGCACCTATTGGCAAAAGTGGTAAGTAAGGATATTGTACATGGGTTTTTAATTCCCTCGCATTTTGCGGATAGGAAGTAAACAAGAGTTCTAGTATTTCGCCTGCGCCTAGTGCATTTTGCAGGTGTAATTCTCCCTCGCCCGTAATTTGGTAGCGTTGCCGCCCGTCGGGATTGTTGGGATTGCTGCCTGTCCCCGCACTTGTTCCTTGCTGCGGAATAATGCCGAGTAAAAAATTAAACTTACTTGCTTTTTTAGGTTTTAGAAATAAATTAACCTTTGCCTTTTTCCCAATAAATAATACATCGGCTGCTTGTCGCTCTTCTAAAAACGGAAGCTCTCTTATACGAGTGCTTATGGCTTGTATATTTTTTTCGTTATAGGTTTGCCCTTTTTTAAGGTCGAGATAATTTTGTAAGTAACGATTGGTAATTTTGGCTTTCCCATTAATAACTACGCTGTCAATAATAACCAATTGTTGTTTATCCCAAAGCAATGCTGCTTGCACTTCGCCATTGTTGTTTATTTGCACATTTTGCAAGCCAATGCTCGAAAAAGGATAGCCATTATCTTCGGCATAGCGCAGCAGTTTTTCTTGTAAGGCTCGCAGTTGGTTTTGGTTAAATGCTTGCTTGCGGTATAATTTTTCTCGGTATCCTGCCTGCGACAACATGCGTTCGGGTACATTGCCTGCCTGTAGTTGCACCCATTTGTAGGGAGGCCCTAGGTGTAAATAGGCTTTTGTTGCAGTCGTATCTACTTGTAGGCTATCGAAGGAGGCGGCTAAATAACCTTGGGCGTATAATTGTTGTAATAGTTGCGGTAGTTTTTGTTGGGTAATAGCAGCAGTAGCATAAGTGTTATTGTAGGGTAGGAGCGTGGTAAGTTGTAAGGAGTCCGTATCAGTAGGAATAATGTGGAGGCGGTGCGTAGACGATTGTTGTGCATACGAGTTGATTCCAAATGCCCATACAATGAGTAGGCTAAGGTAGAGGAGGAGGAAAATTATCCTGTTTGGCAGCCATGTTACACCTCTTATTTGCATTTTTACGATGTTGTATTGGTTATTGTATATTAAAACGCAAAGATGTGCTAATACGTTGCAGGAAGAAAGTTATTGAGCATAAAAAAAGTGCGAACTCCCTATTATTAGGAGTTCGCACTTTTAGTGTTGTTTAAAATTGGTTTATAGTAAACCTCTTGCTGCTTTTAAGTCTTTTTTCATTTTTTTGTATTTCGCTAATTGGTCACCATTCAATATTTTTTGAATGCCAGTATCTTGTGCTTTAAAAGCTGCTTTTACGCCTTTTTTAAAGCCTCGTACATCGCTATCACGGGTAGCACGTAAAGCACTAATTTTTTCGGCAGTTGCCATATTAATTTTATACACATCTTCTTTTTGGCGAGCATTTAAAGATAAAGCGGTAACTAGTTTTGCTGTTGCTTTTTGCGCTCTTTCTGCTGTTGATGCTCCTTTGGTAGCAGTTGCGTCAATGCTTTTAACAACGCCATCTTTACGTACTTTTTCGGTAGTCGTTTTTTTGGCTTTTTTAGATTTTTGTGCGAAGGAATCTTGTGCAAAACACATACATCCTACTAAGGCTAAAATGCAAAGAATCTGTTTCATCTGTATTTTATTTTTAATTGAAAATTGAATTTGTTAATAATAATCCGTGTCCTTTCGACAAGGAAGAGTTTAAAAGGTTTAAAGCTAATATAATTTTTTTTTTTTAGAAGGATACGCTTGTTTATGTTCCCCTCCTATAAACATTTATTTGACTTTTGGGTAGTTTGTTGGTCACTCATTTTTTTATGGATTTTTTGAGGATGCTGCCTGCTAATCTATCTAAAATAGTTTAGTTATTACAACTGTTTAATCAAGCCTTTATTGTACTTTTCCCCACAAATCAACAACATTAAGCGTGCTATAGCCGCCGCTTAGTTTGGTAACTTGTATTTGCACGCCAATGCGTTCTTTCAAGGCTTCAACGTGCGAAATGATGCCAATATTTTTCCCTGCGGCTTGTAAATTTTCGAGGGTGCTAATGGCCATATTCAAGGTTTCGGCATCTAAAGTACCAAATCCTTCATCAATAAAGAGCGATTCTATACGAGTGTGCCGCCCCGCTAAATCGGATAAGCCTAAGGCGAGGGCTAAACTCACCAAAAAACTTTCCCCACCCGATAAGCTGTTCATTGAGCGTACTGCATCTGCCTGGTCGAGGTCGATAATTTCGAGTTCGAGTTCTTTTTTTTCATCTCGGCACTTTTGAATGCGGTACCTGCCGTTGAGTTTTTGGAGGTGTTTATTGGCTAAAATAACGAGTCGGGCTAGGGTTAAGCCTTGGGCAAATTTACTAAACTTACTGCCATCACTCGAACCAATTAATGCTCGCAGCTTTTCCCAACGTGCATATTCCTTTTTTTGTAGGGCAATGGTTTCGCTAATATTGCTAAATTGTGCTTTGGCTTTGGCATCGGTTTTTAATTTAAAATCTAAGCCACCAATTATTTGGTTCAGTTCTAGTAACTCCTCGTCTTGTACTTCTATTTGTTCTTTAATCGTATCCGAATTTTCGGTTGTTAATGCTTTTTTATTTTCTACGTCTTGTTGGGCTAAATTGTTTTCGAGGGCATTGTTTAATTCTATTTCTGTTTTTTGTAATTGCTGTTTTAATTGGGTGAGGTGTGCTACTGTTGTAGGAGGTAAAATGCTTGCTTTAAAACTCAAAATATTTTCAAAACCTAATGTTTTTAATTGCTCATTAAATTGCGAATTAAATTCCTGTAGTTGCCCGTTTTCTACTTGTAGGCGTTGTTTGTTTTCTTTGAGTAAAGCATTTATGGATTGTAATTCGGCTTCTTTGGTATTTAGTAATTCTTTTTGTGTAGTAAAGGCTAATTCTTTTTCGCTAATTAATTGTTGCCAATGTTGCCGTTCTGCCTCGGGAGTTTTTGTGGTGAAATGTTGTAAGTGTGTTGCTTTTTCTTTTTGTAGCGTTTCTAATTTTTCTTTTAATGCAAGTATTTCTTTTTGGGTGCTGGCTAATTGTTTTTCTTTTTCTGCTTGGTTTTTTTCCAAATTTTCTTTTTGGGCTTTGGTTTGAGTAATTGTTTTTTCTAGTGTTTGTATGGTGTTTTTATTAGTTTGATATTGCTCCGATTTTTCTTGCAATAATTGTAACGATGTTAATAAATTGGTTTGTTCGGAAAAATCTAACTGGTATTTTTTTAATACCTGTTTAATGTTTTCTTTTTGTGAATTGTTTTCTTTTTCTATAGTCGCTATTTCAGTAATTAATTGTTTAATTTCTTCAGCTAATCGAGTGCTATTTTGGGTGTTGTTTTTTAATTCGTTTTCGGTATTAATTAACACCTCTTTTTGCTGTGTATATTCCTTTCGCATTTTATCTAATTGCGATTCTTGTTTTTTTAAAGTATCTAATTGTGTTTTATTGGTTTGGAATTTTTTTTGGGTTTCGCTAATTAATGTTTGTATTTTATTAATTGCCTCAATATTATTTTTTAAATTAATTTCGGTATTAATTTTTTCAAATTGGGTTTGGTAATTTTCTTTTTCTGTTTTAAAACGAATTCCATTTTTCTTAACATTCGCTATGTTCGCATTTGTTTTACTGATGTTTTTTTCTAGTGCATTTTTGCTTGCTTGTAATTGCTCCAATAATTGTTTTTGCTGGTTTTTTTCTTGCTGAGTTTGGTTGATGTTTGCTTGGTAATTGCCTTGTAAATAAGGATGTTCTGTAGCACCGCACAAAGGGCAAGGGCTTGCTGCTACTAGATTTTTTCTAGCATTTTCGTAATTGGTAACTTGTAATTCTGCTTCGTAGAGTTTTTCTAAAGTTTGTAATTGTTTTTGTGCGCTTTGTATTTTTTCTTCTTGTGCTACTAATTGAGTTTCCTGTGTTTTTAATTCTTCCTTATCACTACTGTATTGATTTCTTAGAGTCGTAATTTCTTTGTTTTTTTCCTGATAAGCAGCCGCAATATTTACTTGTTGATTTAAATGATTAACAAGCGATTGTAAATTTAAGGCATTTTCTTCTAATACCGATTTTTCAGGTAATTGTGCGATGCTTTTTTTTATCGTACTTGCTAAAGATTCTTGCTCGGCTAATTGGGTAGTTAATTTTTTTGTTTTTTCTTCTAAATTAATAACTGCCTGCTTTAAATTATCTTGCTGATTTATTTTTGCTGACTGCAATTGTTTTTGGGTAATTAATTGCTTCTCAATTTTATTTAATTGTTCTCTTTTCTCCTTAATTAATGGAATATCTGCAAGTAAAGTTTCTGCCGATTTGTTTTCGTTTAACCAATTGTTTAATTCTTTATTTTTTGCTGAGTTTTGTTCGTAATTATTAGTTGTTTCTTTTAAGATTACTTTCTCCTTTTGATAAATTTCTTTTTGGCTATGGAATTTGTTGCGCTCTAAATCTAATGATTTTTGACATGCGGTTTCCTTAATTAATAATTCTTCAACAGTTCTAATAATAGGTGCAATTTTTTCTTGTTGTTTTTTATGGGCTTGCAAAGTTTTTTCGGCATTTTGTTTTTTATGCCGAGTTTCGTTTTTTACTTTTTGCAAATTAGGAATTAAATTACTAGCCATATCCTGCACGGCATCATTTAGCTTAGATACGCTATTTATCTGACTTTCTAAATGTGGTAAATCGGCTTGTAAAGATAAAGTGCTTTCGTGTTGTGCTAATTTATTTAAATCGGCTTGGGCATTGTTTTTTTTAAGGGTTAATTGTTCTACTTTTTCTTTTAAATCAACCTCGTTTGTTTTTAAAGTGGCCAAGGTTTTTAACCAATTTAATTGCTCCCTTAATTTATCAAGGGCTAATTTTTTTTCGGCACTAATTTTTTGCTGTTCTGTAAATTCTTTTTCAAAAGCTGTTCTTTCTTCCGTACTTAATAAAGTAACATTTTCTATTTGCAAATTTAATCGCTCTAATTTTTCTTTTTCTATTTTACATCGTTCGTGCGCCGCCCTCGAAATATCCGAATAAACTTCCGTTCCAGTAATGCGCTCTAGCAATTCTCCTCGTTCGTTTTCTTTCGCTTTTAAAAAAGCCGCAAACTCCCCTTGCGATAACATCACTGACCGCATAAAACGGTTGTAATCTAAACCTGTAATATCCACAATTTTTTGCTTTACCCTAGTCGCCGTATGTGTATCCTCCACCGCCTTGTCTTCCTTTAAATCTATTAAAGACATTTGCGCCGTTTGCATTTTTCCTTTAGCATTTTTTCTAGCTCTTTGAATAGACCACCTAGCACGATAAAATTTCCCCCCAGCTTTAAATTCCACTTCCGAAAAACATTC
>JAHDBT010000150.1:0-1162 GCA_020630215.1 Bacteroidota bacterium | reverse complement strand
GCTTGGTGAATATGTCCAAGAGCTACATAATCCAATTCCTTGGGGAATGCCTCTGCGCCAATACGTCCACGGTTGCCAATATGTATATCTCGTTCTACATCCGAGGATTCGATGCTTTTGCCAGCGGCAAATAAGTGGCCAGTTGCTATTAGGGGAATTTTATTGCCGTATTTTTCGGTGAGGAGGGCGGTTATATCGTGATAATGTTGTTTAATGCCGCCTTTAATGCGTTGTTCTCGTTCGGTATAGCTTTCTCCTGCGGTTGCGGCTAGTACATCACGTTCTCGTAAAAAGGGTACGGCAGCTACTGCGCCAATCAATTCGTCATCGGCATTTTTAATCTCCACAATTTCATCTTCCAAATTTTGCTTTGCACCACCTATTACATATATCCCAAATGATTTGAGCAAGTGTTCGGGTGCATTAAGGTTGGCAATAGAATCGTGGTTGCCGCCGGTAATAATAAGGTGTGGACAAACTTTACGAGCTTCCCGCAAAAAATCGTAATACTGTTTTAGGGCATAATTGGGCGGATTGCCTATATCAAAAATATCACCAGCAACAATTAAGGCATCGGGTTTTTCGGTGCTTAATTGTAGGAGCAGCCAATCTAAAAAATGTTGGTGTTCTGTTCGGCGGTCGTTATCGAGTAAACGCTGCCCTAAATGCCAATCGGCGGTGTGAATAATTTTCATAGCCTGTTAAGTGTGGTATGGGTTTTATTTAACAGGCCTAAGTTAAGGATTATATATCAAAAAGTTGTTTTAGCATGGAATAAAAGGAAGGGTAATGTGTTTGGGAGGGATTTAGTTCTGCTTTTATATCGGTTTCAGCTAGGTTGAGCATTGCCAAATAAGTCTCGGTTCTATATTGAACTAGGGTAGGATTTTGCAAGTGTAATCGTTTTATCATGTAGGCAGCTTTGGCTTGCTCTTCGGCTGTTTTTTGGGGATTGGGTTTTATATTTCCTTCAAAGTCGTAGATAAAGTAGCTTGCTATGTCTCTAAGTTTGCAGGGATGTAGAAGTTGCTTGTAATCGAAAGTTTTATTTTCGTCTTTTTTGTGTCCGCAGTATTGTCTTTTTATCAGTTGCTCATTTGTTACTTTTTTTTCTCCAATTCCTTCGCAAGAAACAGACAGGTTATTGTATTTAAATCTTTCT
>JAHDBT010000149.1 GCA_020630215.1 Bacteroidota bacterium | reverse complement strand
AGCACAAAACCTCTACGTACAAATTGTCGGATTTATTTTTTAAACGTTACTAAGGGCTTATTTAATCAAAGCGATTTACACTTTTTGCTGCAAGCCAAGAGGCTTGAAACCCAAACGGCTCAAGCGAGACGCTTGACCCTGCGGTCTTTTTTTTACAAAAAAGACCGCCTGTTCCAGCCTCCCGGCTAGAGCATAACGGGCTTCAAGCCTCCTGGCTTGCGTCAAAACTTTTAGCGTTTAATTATAAACAGGCTAACAATTGAGACCGTAAAAACTCAACCGAGTATTGAGAGAAAATAACTGCTTGTAAATAGTTGTTTTTTTGCTTCCTATTTTTTTTCTTCAGAAGAATTTGATGTAAGAACTAAAACATAAACCATATTAAACGAAGAACAAAAAAGAACTGATAGTTGGCAGCAAGCCAGGAGGTTTAAAACCCGTTACGCTCCAACTGGGAGGCTGTGCCAGGCAGTATATTAAAAAAACTACCTAATCAAAGTAACATTTCCTTTAAATTTCTCAACACTCCCGTCCATATAATACAACCTGCCAAAGAAAACGTACACGCCCATTTCGCAGATATTGCCATTGTGTAAACCATCCCAGCCTACGGCAAAATCGGTAGTGTCTATGTGATAGACTTCTTCGCCCCAGCGGTTGTAAACGGCAAACTCTACTCGTTCGGCACGGTGTTCTATCACCTTAAACACGTCGTTAATGTTGTCGCCGTTTGGTGAGAAGGCAGTTGGGATGTTAAAGCCTTTGGGTAGTTCTTCTATCAACTGTACATTTATGGTTACCTCATCAGTAGCGGTGCAGCCGTTTAGGTCGGTTGCTACTACGGTGTAGGTGGTGGTTTCGGTTGGATTGGCGGTTGGGTTGGAGCAATCAGTGCAGCTTAATCCCTCCGTAGGGATCCAATTGTATAGGAGTTCTTCCCCTGGTTCTAAGCCTACAATTTGGGTGCTAATGCTTGCGCTATCTCCTACATTAATGAGGGTGTCGCCGCTAGTAAAAATCTCGAACCCTATTACATTAATGCGAATGCTAAAAGTATCTACACATGCACCTTCGCTTACTACTAGGCTTACATTATACGGGCCTGTTTCATTCCAACTAATTACTTGGTCTGCATCGCCTTCCAAATAAATATCCGAACCAAAATTCCAACTGTAAGTTGCGCCTGCGCTTGCTGTGCCTGTAAAGGTAGCGGTTACCTCTTCATCTATACATATTTCGTTAGCAGATAAATCGAAGGCGGCTATTGGTGTTGGTACAATGTTTACCACAAAAGTAGTATCATATAAACAAAAATCGGGGGCAATGTAGCTGTAATCAATTTCGTGTGTGCCTAGACCCAATGTGCTAGGAGCAAGTTCAGTAGCAGGCACATCGTTGATGGTGAACGTGCCGCCTGTGGGGATGCCTATTAGGGTTAATGGGGTTTCCTCTCCACAGTAGGTATCGCTTAGGTTTTCGATGCCCAAACTTAATTCGGGACATGCGCCGCCTGTACAGGTTGCCGATACGGATGCTACGGTACAAGGTGTAGCAAATATTGGGGTAACGTTTAAGGTTACGCTTCCGGCTGCTGGAATGCCTGTTACTACATAAGTGGTATCTGTTGTGGTATCGGTGTTAGGGCCGTAGCTAATTTCGTAGCCAGTTGCGCCTAGTACGGTGTTCCATACAAAGGCAACATCACCACTACTCGCATCGCCACAGGTTACTACTAAACTTGGTTCAGTAGTCGGTACATCTATGCTAAGATTGGTATTGCATCCTTGGGCATCGGTAACGGTTACTATTGTTTCACCAGCAGGTAAGTTGGTAGCCGCAAAATCTGTTATAGTTGCATCGTGACTCCAAGCATAGGTATAAGGTGCGCTACCTCCCGATACCGATACGGTAGCCGTGCCGTCATCTGTGCCACAAGTAGCAGCTGTTACGGCATCTAAGTTAACGGTTATGCCTGCACTGTCTAGTACCTCAATGCTTAGTTCGTCGGTGCAGCCGTTAAAGTCGGTTACGGTTACTTGGTAGGTGCCGCCTGCTAATCCTGTTGCAAAATCGCCTACAATAGTACCCGTATCCCAAATGTAGTTATAGGGTGGGTTGCCATCAAAAGTAGTAATGCTGATGCTGCCATCTGCTTGTCCGCAAGTAGCATCGGTAACTGCGCTAATACTTACTACTGGGCCAGATTGTCCTACTATATCTATGCCCAAGGAATTCACACATCCCGAAGCATCACTTACAAAAACGTTGTAATTACCTATTGCTAAATCAACAGCCGTTTCTGTTGTTTGATTACTAGGATCATCCCAACTGTAAGTATAAGGGGCATTACCACCTGCTACTTGTACGGTTGCGGTTCCATTAGCTCCTCCACAGGTTACATCCGTAGGAATAATATTGAGGATTAAATCATCGGTTCCTGTTACTATTTCGCTTAAAACATCGGTACAATCGTTGGCATCGGTTACGGTTACGGAGTAATTGTTAGGTAATAATCCGTCTGCTAAAGTGCTGTTTAAACCAGCATCATGGCTCCAACTGTAGGTATAAGGTTCGGTGCCGCCAGTTGTAGCTACGGTAATGCTTCCTGTAAATCCACAGCCAGCATCCTGTAGGGATACCAAGCTTAAACTAGGAGGTGTAAATACCAATAAGTCTAGCGGTTCGGATGTGGCCATGCAGCCTTGATCGCTGGTGAGTTCTACATAATAAACACCTGTTTGGGTAGCCGATAAATTGGCTTGTGTACCTTCGGGGGCAGGTATCGCTACGTCATCCAAATACCATTGATAAGCGGCTACGGCTGGCATAGGAGGTAAACAAATTTCTATTGGCCCACAATCGGCATAGCAGCCAGCAGGTACATTGCTAGTATCTGGTAATGGATGTACGGTAATGGTGTTACTAGTAGTCGTACATCCGTATTCGGTGATGGCAGTAACGTAATATATCCCTGCTTCTGCAGTGGTAATTTGTTCGCTTGTTTCGCCTGTATTCCAATAATAACTAAAGTCTGGAGCAGGACTTGAAATAATTAAGTCTATAGGACTTCCTTCGCAAGGTGTACTGCTAGGGTTGGAGTAAATAAAGGCATTAGGGTTGGGATGTACAATGATAGTAAAAGGTTCGGAAACAGCCGAACAACCAATCTCATCGGTTACGGTTGCCGTATAAGTATGTGTGCCAACTCCTAGCGTATTGCTTTGTAGATTTAGGAAAGTAGCAGTTGTTCCACTAGCATCGGACCATAGGTAGGTATTATTAGGAATATAAGACAAACCTAAAGACAAATCTTCATTTAAGCATAAGTCGGCGGTATGGTAAAGGGTTTCGCCTGTGTTATAATTGTTGGCGGTTATAGTGGTATTAGGGGCATTGTTTACCAGTACCGTTGCTTGGCTAGGAATGTACTCGCAGCCATCGGCATTGGTAACGGTTACGCTGTAATTACCCGTTGTTGTTACCTCAATTGTTTCTGTGGTTAATCCGTTCGACCAAAGGTAGCTTTCGCCAGTTGGGGCGGTTAAGCTAGTGGTTTCTCCTTCGCAAATAGTAGTACTAGCTGCTGGGCCAATATCGCCATTCATATTATTAGGTGTAATGTTGATGCTTTGGGTAAATGTGCCACTACAACCATATACATCTGTTACAGTTAAAGTTACATCGTACGTGCCTACATTGGTATAAGTATGCCAAGTTTCTTCGTTGGCAGAAGTGTTGGCTGCACCGCTTGTAGGGTCGTCAAAATCCCATTCGTAACTTACGGCATCAGGATTAGGGCTGGCTAGGAAAGGTGTACCCACATTTTCGCAACTAGTAGTAGGGGCGTTAAATTGGGCAGTTGGTAAAGGATATACAAATGCGTCTTGCGTCATAACGGCTGTACAACCGCTGGCATCGGTAACAATTAATGCTACATCATAAATGCCAGGGGCACTATAAACGTAAGTTGGATTTTGATCTGTGGATACATCGCTTGTTGTGCTTAGGTCGCCAAAGTCCCATTCCCAAGACACAATCTCACCATCAGGATTAGGAAGGTGTGTGGATAAATCTTCCATTCGTACCTCCATTCCTTCGCAGGCATGGTATACGTAAAAATTAGCTCGTAAAGGCATGGCTACTACCTGCTTAATTCCTACATTACAAGTTGTGCCAGGTGGACTAATGGCAGGTAGTTCGGCATACATGGTTACCCAATAAAATCCTGGATTCCAGAAAAGGTGCAGCGGGTTTTCTAAGTTAGAAGAATTATCCGAACTATTAGGATCGTCGAATGTCCAAAGGAAAGTACCCGGAATCGCATCGGGGTTGGTATTGCTAAAAGCAAGTTCTTGACACATGCCATTTTCTGGCACATAATCAAAGGATAAAATGCCATCCGACTCACATCCTACTCCTGGAATAGGACATTTTCCTCCTGTACATTGTCCGCCCCCACAAAGGCTTAAATCTTCAGTTAGTACTAGGTCGTTGGAGATATTGGTACAACCATTTTCATTGGTTACCACCACATGGTAGGTTCCATAAGCTCCCATTTCAATAACGGCATCATTGCTACCAAAAGGAACATCATCTAGGTACCATTGATAGTCGTAAGGCGGCACACCTTCAGAAGCATATATGGTAACATCCAACAAACCAGAACAAAAGTCAATGAGGTCGGGTGTAGAGATGTATACTTCTGGGAAGGGATAAGTATCAATGGCAAAGTTGAGTCCGTTTACACAGCCATTATCGTCGGTTACTTCTACGTAAAAGTTACCACCGTTGGTAATGTCCGCTGTTGGTCCTGTTGATATAATACCGATGGTATCTTGCCAAACATAAGACGCATAATTTTGGGTAAGCGATAGCGTTGTACTTTCGCCAAAACATAAACCATCAGGAGCAACTACTTCGGGTTCGGGCAATGGCAATACGTTTACATTAAAGGAGGCCGCTTGTCCACATAAGTTAAGCTCAACAGTATGGTTGCCTGCTAGTATCCAATGTATGTCTACGCTTTCGGAATTGTTTCCTGCTACAATATTTCCTGCGGAGGCAGGGGTGATTTGCCAGTTAAAATTTTCGCCAGGAATAGCGGTTGTACTATAAGTACCTACTTGGTCATTACACAATTCGTCGTTTCCTGTAATACTTGGGCTTGCGAGTAAGTTTAAATCTACACTAAGCGTATCCGAATAACAGATAGGGGCTAGGCTAGTTGATTGTAAAACATCCAAACTATAAGGAGGCGTACTGCCCCAAAGCACACTAATAGGATTGCCTGTTTGTGAGGTAATCGTACCGCCATTATTAATTAGCCAAGTAAAGTTACCCGTTATACTACTGGCTGTTGCTTCGTAAGCATAAGCACTATTGGCACAAATAACAGTAGGTCCCTCAATAGCGGTAGGCATTGCAGGTAATGGTTCAACTACTACTACTATTGCTGCCGACGTATTACAATAAGCGTTGGGATCGACTGCTATGGCTTCTATAAAATAAGTGCCTGGACCAGCATCCCAAGTATGGTTAATTTGGTCAACGTTGGTGTAGCTGTTGGTTTGTACTGTTCCATCAGGAAGGGTTATATTCCAATCACAAGGTACAGTAGGCCATCCAGCAGGCATCTCGAATGCGCTGATGTAACTGCTCCCGTTTTCACAAACGCTAAACGGTTCGGCAAGGGCAAATTTAGAGCTAATAGTAACTTCTAAAACAGCCGTGCCGCTACATCCTAAAAAGCAATTTTCGTAAGCAACCTGTATTTCGGTTGTAGTGCCAGAAGCCGTCCATTGCGACCAAGTTACTTGTATTTGGTCGGTGCCTTGGCCACTGTAAACATTGCCATAAGCTGGGTCAAGGGTCCAAGTATATTCGGTAGCACCAAATAAGGGTACACTAAAGCCCGTCAGTTCGCCTTTACATACCACAGTAGGGCCATCAATGCTTGTTGTGGCAGGAATAATAGGCACTTCCACAAAAGCAGCATCGGCACAATAAAGCTCATCGCAATCTGTTACACTTAGTTCGATGGTACCAATGGGTCCATCGCCCCATTCAACAGCAATAATTGGGTCGCTAGGGCCGCCACCTTCTACAATGGCAACATGTCCTGTTACTACCCAGTTATACGTACCACAAGATGCATCTGTACCGTACAATCCTATTTCGCCTGCACAAGTGGTACTTACACAATCAATGTTTGGAATTTGTGCTGGGTCTACGATAATTTCTACGCTACTTGTATCGCTACAATTGCAGGCAGATGTGGTGATTAAGGAAGCGGTATAGGTTCCTGCATCCGTGTAAGTATGGGCAGCGCTTGGATGGTCGGCTGTTGTGCCATCACCAAAATCCCATAAATAAGACAAGGCATCATTTTCATTAGGAGAAAAATAAACCGTTTGTCCATTACAGATATTAATACTGCCACTTCCTACTGGGGGATTGGTGCTAAAAGCGGCACTAGGAGCAGGCAATATTTCTACACAATTGGCTACCGAATCTAGGCAGCCTAGTGCATTGCTTTCTACTACTTGTAGGTAAGCGGTTTCGTTGTTGCCCCAAGTTACGGTTACCTCATTATCGGTTTCGGTAAAGCTTACTGCTCCTTCTACGAGCCAAGTATAAGTACTGCCTGTATTGTTGGCAGTGCTATAGGTTGCGGTTGTATTTTGGCAGGTGGTAATGCAGCTATTTCCTACGCCATTTTCGGTGCCGTTTTCGTCTAATACTTCTATGGTTATTATCGCAACTACTTCACAAGAAGCAGAACCATCACTTAGATAAGTGCATACAGTATAAGTGAAGTTGTCAATTCCTACAAAGCCAGGGTTGGGAACATAAACAACCGTTCCTTCAGGATCGAATGTTGCTACGCCATTACAAGGTTGTGATAGTTCCGTCATTTCATAGCCTTCAACAATTCCTATGTCGTCTATAAAAAAATCATTAGCAAGTGGGTCTATGGTTACTGTTCCACCTAAAAAAGTGATAACCATATCATTTGCCCCAACCCACCAACCAGGCGGTGGAATAGAATCAATAGGGCAAGGTATGCTAGGTATGCTACAACTAGGGTAGGGCGGCAATATAATTTCGGGGCTAGGGTTGGCATTTACCGTTACTGCTAAACTGGCGGTATTACTAGTAGAGGTATCTCCCGTATCGGTAAGGGTAATGTTGGTTGCTAGTACGTTGTTCCAACAAATTAAAGTGTTATCACCTATTGTTGTAGCGGCTGTACCGCCTATTACTTGCCAATGGTAGGGACCTATTCCATTGCTTGCCGTATAGGTGATACACTCATTGGCACAGGCATCGGCACTCCCACTAATACTTGGTTGGGCATTAATGTTTGGGCTGTTGATGCCTACTAGTAGTGCTAGTAGTGTGAAAAAGTAAAAATAGATATTTTTTGTGTTTTTTGGAGATGGACAGTTTACTGCTTTCATGTTTTTGGTTCTTAATGGTTTATAGTGATTTTGGTTACCATTTTTTTGATGCGTAGAAAATACAAGGATGGTTTTAAGGAATTATTTATTCCTGGTATTTTTCTTATTGGCTATTTAATTGGTAACATAATTTGGACATGTTTATCGAAGCGGTTTACACTTTTTTTGGTAGATAGTAGCGGGTACTTGGTATATAGACCGTTCCGCTTCGCTGCACTGCTGTAAAGTGTCAAGTACTTTTCCTTAGTGAATGAGAAAAAATAACCTCCACCAATTTAATTTATTCTATTTCCCAATGCGGCGTTGTAAATACTCGTCATAGCTTTTAATAGCCGCAAGCGGTTCTCTTAGCTTAAATATCCAAAGGGATATTTATTTTGCTATCGCAAAAAACACACGTTCATAACTGCGTTTTACGCCTTGCCTTGAAAAATATAATTAAATTTCTTGGTGGACTTTATTTTTTTCATTTCACTTATTGGATAAACAGGTCATAATTCGTGATAAAAAGGCAGTATAATACTTATTTTGTGTTGAACGGTTTAGGGTAATACTGACTGAGGGGTTGTCTATATTACATTTATTATACCACAAAGATACACTATATAAAATGGAAGATAAGGGACAGTTTTAAGGGATAACCGAATAGGATTAGGGCGTTTAATACTAGGAGGGAATGCTTTTTTTTTAGCTAAATTGCTAATTATCAATTGTTTAGCCTAGCTAAAGTTGGTGGACATTTTTTAAACATTTTCGAGAAAAGGATGGTTTTTTTGATGGGCTTATCGAAAAAAATATAGCACATAGCACTACTTAGTACTAGGAAACAAAGCAGCAGCAGTTGTATTTCTACTACTAAATAGTATTGGTAATGGATTAGATAAGTAGGTTAATAATTGTATGGATTATTAAGTTTAAAACTCAAAGTCGTTAATAAATCCAGTATTAAAGTCACCGTCTATAAATTGTTGGTTTTTCATGAGTGCTTGGTGAAAAGGGATGGTTGTTTTAATACCTTCAATGATAAACTCATCTAAAGCACGTTTCATACGTTCAATCGTTTCTTGTCTGGTAGGCGCACGTACAATTACTTTTGCAAGCATCGAGTCGTAGTAAGGAGGCACGGTATAGTTGGCAAAAATATGGGTATCTACTCTAACGCCAAAACCTTTAGGGGTGTGTAGGGCGGTAATTTTTCCTGGCGAAGGGCGAAAGTTATTATAAGGGTCTTCGGCATTAATACGGCACTCCATGGCATGTCCATTCGGGAAATAAGATTTACCAGTAATAGGCACACCTGCGGCTATTTTTATTTGTTCTTTTACCAAGTCAAAATCCATTACTTCTTCGGTAACGGTATGTTCTACTTGTATACGGGTATTCATTTCCATAAAGTAAAACTGCTTGTGTTTATCAACCAAAAACTCTACGGTTCCTACACTTTCGTAGTTAATGGCTTTGGCGGCTTTTATGGCAGCATTGCCAATTTTTTTTCGCATTTTATCATCTAAAAAAGGGGAGGGGGCTTCTTCTACCAGCTTTTGGTGTCGGCGTTGTACGCTGCAATCTCTTTCCGACAAATGGCATACTTTACCGTATTGGTCGCCTGCAATTTGCACTTCAATATGTCGGGGTTCTTCAATAAATTTTTCTATGTAAATGCCATCATTACTAAAAGCAGCTTTGGCTTCCTGTCTGGCACTGTCCCAATTGGCATCAAAGGCATCCTCGCTCCATACAATACGCATTCCTTTCCCGCCGCCGCCAGCCGTGGCTTTTAAAATAACGGGATAACCAATTTTTTTGGCTATTTTTTTACCACTTGCAATATCCTCAATCAGCCCGTCGGAGCCAGGAATAACTGGTACTCCTGCTTTTATCATGGTATTTTTAGCGGTAATTTTATCGCCCATTTTGTTAATCATCTCTGCGGTAGGACCAATAAACTTAATTTTATAGTCGTTGCAAATTTCGGCGAAGGAGGCATTTTCTGCTAAAAAACCATAGCCTGGATGAATGGCATCGGCATCGGTAATTTCGGCAGCAGCCATAATGTTAGAAATACTGAGGTAAGATAGCGCACTTTGTGGCGGGCCAATGCAAACGGCTTCGTCGGCAAAACGAACGTGTAAGCTTTCTTTATCGGCAGTAGAGTAAACGGCCACCGTTTTAATGCCCATTTCTTTGCTAGTACGAATAATTCGCAAGGCAATTTCTCCACGGTTGGCAATCAGAATTTTTTTTAACATTGGATTTTTATTGGTATTTGGTGCTTATTAGCTTGGTACTTAGACGACTGCGCTATGTCTCGTCGTTTTGAAATACCTCAAAACGCTGTCAAATAAAAAAAGACGGGTCTTTTTTTAAACAGGTTCAATTACAAAAAGTGGTTGGTCGTATTCAACAGGCATGGAGTCCTCTTGTAGTATCTGCACAATACGTCCCGTATATTCCGATTCTATTTCATTGAACAATTTCATGGCTTCAACAATACAAAGTACGTCTCCTTTTTGTACAACATCGCCAATTTTTACATAAGGCGGTTTATCGGGTCCAGCCGAACGATAAAAAGTGCCAATCATAGGAGATTGCATGATTTTGTTTTTGGCATTAGCTGCTGGAGCATCTTTTTTTGCCGCTGTTTCAGGAGCAGGAACAGGTGGAGGCGCAACAAGGTTAGGAGGCGGAGTAATAGCAGGACTAGCAAGGGGAGGTGCTATCTGCTGAATAGTAGCGGGAGGGGAGGCTACTATAGCTGCTTTTTTGTTGTTTTTGTAATAATGCTTCGTGCGAATGCTTAATGATACCTCCTCGGTATCAAACTTAAATTCGCCTATATTGCTTGTATTAAGCAATTTAATAAGTTCTTTGATTTTTTCAAAATCCATTGAGTTGGAAATTAATTTGGACTTTAGAGGAAAATAGCTTCGTAATGCTTAAACGCCTTATTAATGCAAGGTAGCGAGGGGCATTACTATGGAAATAAAATAAATCAAATCAATCGTATAATTGTTGGTTAATTGGTAACACTAGCAGTTATACGATTGATTAGTTGTAGCGGATAGAAAAAATTATTTTCTTACCCGTTCCATATATTTATTGTTTGCAGTATCTATTTTAATATGGTCGCCAATATTAATAAAGATAGGCACATTTAAGGTAGCCCCTGATGCAACTGTTGCTGGTTTGGTTACATTGGTAGCCGTATCACCTCTTACACCTGGTTCGGTGTGGGTAATTTCTAAAACAATATGCTGTGGTATTTCACAGGTTAATGCCTCTTCCTTGTCTGCATGAAACAAAATTTCTACGTCTTGGCCATCCATTAAAAACTGAGGTGCATTAATGAGGGCTTCTTGCAGGGAAATTTGCTCGTAGGTTTCATTGTTCATGAAGTTGTAACCCATATCGTCTTTATACAAAAACTGATATACTCTACGCTCCAAACGAATTTGAGTTACTTTATGTCCTGCGGGAAAGGTATTGTCTACAATTTTACCTGATTTGAGGTTACGTAATTTGGTACGTACAAATGCAGGTCCTTTACCAGGCTTTACATGCTGAAACTGGATGATTTGCCATAAACCATCTTTTAATTCCATACAAAAGCCATTCTTAAAATCTGATGTATTTGCCATAATACTAAAAAAACTAATTATTGATTGGAGCAATGATAAAAGCATCATTGCAAAATTTGATTTTTGATTTTTCGCCTAAAATAATTACCCAAAACAACGCTTGTGGAAAGGTTCCCACGAAGTTGCACAGCGTTTTTCACGAAGTTACACTAAGTTTTTTTTGGTTTCTCCGTCTCCTTTTAACTAATGCCTTAGGGTGTTTTAAACCCTTGGGTAGCTATGCTGTTTTCGGGGAGCTGCACGTAGAGAAAATTCATGAATTTTCTCTACATCGGTAATATAACCTTTTTTGGATTTTACCGTCTTTTTTTCCTAGTACCTAGTTTATTTTTAAGGTAATTGTATTTCTCATAAACAGACCATATACATATGATTAGCAGCCATAAACATCGCAAAAATATTTACAGTTTTCTACCCACTACTAAACATACAATGGCGAAGCGTAGCCGTTTACAATACCTTCTACTTTCTACCTAATACCAACTACCTTTTAATAAGCCCACTTTAAATAAACGGCTCCCCAAGTAAATCCGCCACCAAAAGCGGCTAGTACAAGGTTGTCGCCTTTATTTAATTGGCTTTCCCATTCCCATAAGCAAAGCGGAATAGTGGCAGCCGTTGTATTGCCGTATTTTTGGATGTTTATCATCACCTTATCCGTTGATAAACCCATTCGCCTAGTGGTTGCATCAATAATGCGTTTATTAGCTTGATGGGGTACGAGCCAAGCGATATCATCGCCTGATAATTGGTTGCGTTCCATAATTTCGTGCGATACATCGGCCATTTTTTTTACGGCAAATTTAAATACCGTTTTTCCATCCTGAAAAACATAATGCTCTTTAGCATCTACCGTTTCATGACTTGCTGGGCGAACCGAGCCGCCTGCCTTCATGTGTAAAGCATGTCGGCCATTGCCATCGCTTTTTAATAAAGCATCTTTTATGCCAGTATCATCACTAGAGGGTTCTAGTAAAACAGCAGCAGCACCATCGCCAAATAACACACAAGTTGCTCGGTCTTCATAATCCATAATAGACGACATCTTGTCTGCCCCTACTACAATTATTTTTTGGTACATACCCGATTCAATGAACTTAGTGGCAGTTGTTAGGGCATATAAAAATCCTGAACAAGCAGCGCCAATATCAAAACTTGGAATGCCATTAATACCTGCTTTATCGCATATAATATTTGCGGTAGCGGGAAAAAGCATATCAGGGGTTACCGTTGCACATATCAGCAAGTCAATGTCGGTGGGTGCTAAGTCTTTTTTTGCTAATAACTGTTTAACCGCTTCTGCGCCCATATCCGAAGTACCTAAGCCTTCGCCCTTTAATATTCTACGTTCCGAAATACCTGTACGGCTGCGTATCCATTCGTCGTTGGTATCCACCATTTTTTCTAAGTCGGCATTGCTTAAAACGTCAGGTGGTAAATATCCTTGAACAGCGGTAATAGCAGCAAGTATTTTAGTCATTATAGGTTTTTAAAAAAAAATGAGTAGCGACCTTTTTTATATTTGCGGTGGCCAAAATACGATAAAGATTTAGGTTTTTCTTATTTTTTAAGAAAAAGCCTTGGGTACTATGAACAGACGAGTAAGAACGGACAATTATTTAGCTTCCAAAGCACTACCATTCTGCACTCGTATCAAAAGTTTCGAGGTAGTGTTTTACTCGATTCAGGAACGTACTTCCCAGTGCGCCGTCTACTACTCTATGATCGTAGGAGAGCGACATAATCATTTTTTGGCGAATGGCAATTACATCTCCGTATTCGGTTTCCATTACGGCAGGCATTTTTCTAATAATACCTACAGCTAAAATGGCTACTTGTGGTTGGTTAATAATGGGCGTACCCATTAAGCTGCCAAAGCCACCTACATTGGTTAAGGTAAAAGTACCGCCTTGCACTTCGTCTGCTTTTAGTTTGTTGTTTCTGGCTCGGTTAGCTAGGTCGTTTACTTTTTTGGTAAGTCCAATTAAATTTAAATGGTTGGCATCTTTAATAACAGGCACAATTAAGTTGCCGCTAGGTAAAGCCGTTGCCATGCCAATATTAATATTTTTACGAACAATTACTTTATAGCCATCTACCGAACTGTTTATCCTAGGGTAGTCGCTAATGGCTTTGGTAATCGCTTCTACAAAAATAGGGGTAAAGGTAATTTTTTGACCTTCCTTTTGTTGAAAGCCCGTTTTTATTTTGTTGCGCCAGTTTACAATATCTGTCATATCCACCTCTGTAAAAGAAGTTACGTGAGGCGATACATTTTTAGACATCACCATGTGGTCGGCAATCATGCGCCTCATGCGGTCCATTTCAATAATTTCTACATTGTCGCCATCGTAAGTAATAGGGGGGGCGGTAATTTTAGCACTAGGGGCAATGCTTTGTGGTACGGCAGGAGGAGGAGGCGTTTGTATTTGTACTTGTACTTGTGGGGTAGGAGCAGTAGATACGCCATTGCTGCGTTGCTTTACATAAGCCAACATATCTTTTTTAGTAACCCGAGCATTTTTGCCCGTGCCAGCAATGCGTTCTAATTCGTTAAAATCAATGCCTTCTTGTCGGGCAATATTTAGTACTAGGGGAGAGTAAAAACGATTGCCATTGGCAGATGCTTTATTAAGGGTAGTTGCTGCGTTTTGTATTTGCACCTGTACTTGTGGTTGCGGGCTAGGTGCGTTGTAGTTGCCATTGCTACCTGTACTAACAGGCGTTGTGTCTTGTACTGCCGTTGTTTGGTCATTACTACTATCGCCCGTATTATCGCCAGCAACTTCAATTAATGCAATAGGTTTACCAACCTCTACCACATCTCCTTCGTTATATAAGCGTTTAAGTAGCGTTCCTTCTACAGGCGAGGGAACTTCTGAGTCTACTTTATCGGTTGCTATTTCTAGTACCGACTCTTCCGCTTCAATGGGATCGCCTTCGTTTTTTAACCATTTTAAAATGGTGGCTTCCATAATACTTTCGCCCATTTTAGGCATCACTAATTCAAATTGTGCCATATTATTTTAATCAGTTTATTGATTGTTTCACTTAAATTGGTGCCAATTTTTTTTGAATGAAAATTTCTCTCTTTAGTAAATGATAGGCAAAATGCTAAAAAGTGCTGCAAAGGTACGGGATAAGGGGGGTAAATCAAAATGATTTAGGTTTGTTCGTAGGGAATGTTTTTTTTGCCTAAAAATAAGCTTCTTTACACAAAGAACAGAAATACCATAACAATTAGATAAATGTGGCATAATTTTGCAGG
>JAHDBT010000148.1:12340-14388 GCA_020630215.1 Bacteroidota bacterium | reverse complement strand
ACTTACCAAGTAACGCAATGTTTTGTTTATATGGATGCACAAGGCAATGAGTTCCGCTGCTGTGGTCCTGTTACCAACGTAGAAGTAGAACAATGCGCCCAACCAAACGAACCAATGGCTGTTAGCTCAACGGTAAATGTGTGTTTTGGCGACGATGCTGCTTTAGAAGTTGCCCAAGATGAAGCCGATGCCATTTATACGTGGTGGGACGCTGCTGCTGCTGGTAACCAATTAGATAATGGTACAATGTATAATGCTGATATTAGCATGTTAACGGGTACAGCTGTTGCAGGACCTCCTGCTGGTACTAGTTACACTGTATATGTACAAGCAGAATTACCTGGCGATGCTGCCGAAAATGCAGCTATCAACCCTAATGCAAGTACAACTTGTATTAATACGACTCGTACGCCTATTACCTTTACCATATACGATACGCCTGCTGCTCCTATTGTAGCTGACCAAGGCCCTGTTTGTGATGATTATATAATTACCGACTTAAACGGTGGCAATGTATTACCAGCCCCATTACAAGCTGGCAATGTATTTAATGTATACGATAATAACGATAATCCTGTAGCTACAGGTGTTACTACTTGGGCACCTACAGGCATTACTACAACAACAACTTTTCAAGTAACCGAGTTGGTTACAATTGGAACTGGAATTGGAAGCGTAACTTGTGAAAGCGAAAAAGACCCATTTACTTTAACAATAGTAACAACGCCTGCTGCTCCTACAGTAGTAGATCCTCCCGCAGTATGTGAAGGTTATACAACTGCTCCTGTTATTAACTTAGGAGCTGGTACTTATAATGTATTAGATGATGGTAATAATTTGGTTGGTGCTGGTGTTTCTGGTGCTTTTGCCGTAGCAACAGGCTTAACTACTGGTACTTACACTTATACTATTACCGAGTTTAACCAAGATGCAGGCTTGACTATTACTTGTGAAAGTAACCCATCAACCGTAACGGTAACAATTGGCGCACAACCAGCAGCGACAGTAGATAACCAATTTTTCTGTTCTGATGACGGTGCCGAATTTATAGACCTAAGCAATTACTTATTAACTGGACCTATTGATGGTACTTGGGCAGATGCTTCGGGCGCAGTAGGTGGTGGTTTAGTTTCTGATGATGGTATTGTTTTGTTTTCTGCTTTAGCTATTGGTGATAATACCTTTACTTATACTTTCGGTGATGCCGTTTGTAATGGTACCGTTGATATTATTATCGAAATTGTTGAAACTCCAGAAATTACTTTAACGCCATTAACGGTTTGTGAAAGTGCTGGAGTTATTGCTGACTTAAATACACAGTTTGGAACTGTAGCAGGTACTTGGGCTGGTGATGGTGTAACAGACCCAATGTTTGACCCAACAGGTCTTACAGGAACAGTTACTTTAACCTATACTTTAGATGCTACTCCAACAAGCAACACGGTTTATATGGATGCAGGTACTTGTGTATCTACTACAACAGTTGATATAGAGATTGTACCAAATGTAGACCCAACTTTAAATGCAAACATTTTTGTTTGTTCGGATGATGGGAATAACATTGACCTTGATGTGGTAGCTGTAGCAGGTACTACCGGTGGCGTTTGGACAGGTGCCGCTTTATCGGCTGGTACAAGCGTAATTGATTTTGACGATTTAGTTCCTGGTGATAATGTATTTACTTATACCTTAAATGGTGGCGTAACGGCGAATGGCGCAAGCTGTGAAGAGTCTGCCATGTTTACTGTTGAATTAGTACCATTGCCAGTAGTTACTTTAACTCCAAACCCACTTAGTGTTTGTGAAAGTGCTGGACCTATTGCGGACTTAAATGTTCAGTTTGGTACAGATGTTAATGGTACTTGGTCGGGTAGTGGTGTAACAGATCCAGCGTTTGACCCAACAGGGCTTACTGGACCAGTTACCTTAACCTATACTTTAGATGCAACACCTGTATCAGCACCGAGTATATATACCGCAGGTTCTTGTGTATTGACTACTACTGTTGATGTTGACATCGTACCAGATGTAGACCCAACTTTAAATCC
>JAHDBT010000148.1:0-12240 GCA_020630215.1 Bacteroidota bacterium | reverse complement strand
GACATCATCATAGAAATTGTAGAAACACCTGAAATTATTTTAGACCCACTTAGCGTTTGTGAAATTGATGGTGCTATTGATTTAGATGCCCAATTTGGTACAGACCCAGCAGGTACTTGGGTTGGAACAGGCGTTACAACTGACCCAACTTTTGACCCAACAGGCGTTACAGGTCCAGTTACTTTAACCTATACTTTAGATGCTACTTCTGTCGGTACTATTTATGCTACTTCCACTTTAAACTGTGTATCTAGAGCAACAGTAGAGATCGAAATAGTTGCAGATGTAGACCCAACTTTAAATCCTGACATTTTTGTTTGTTCGGATGATGGCAACAACATCGACTTAAATGTAGTAGCAGTAGCTGGTACTACTGGTGGTGTTTGGACAGGTTCTGCTTTATCGCCTGGTACAAGTGTTATTGATTTTAACGCTTTAGTTCCTGGCGACAACACTTTTACTTATACCTTAAATGGTGGTGTTACCGCTAATGGTTCTTCTTGTGAAGAGTCGGCAGATTTTATTGTAGAATTAGTGCCAATTCCTGATACCGAATGGCAACCAGGTATTGTGTGTGAAAATGTTTACGATGCAGCCAATCCATTTGACTTAACTACCTTCTTAGGAACTGCCGATGCTGGCGGTACTTGGAGTGGTACAGGTGTTGTTGGTGGTACAAATACTACTGGCGATTTTGACCCAACTGGTTTAACTGGTAACATCAGCATTACGTATACTTTAGAAGCTACTTCTATAGGTACGATTTATCCTGATGACCAAACTTGTGAACGTGCCACTACTTTAGATGTAAATGTAGTCGCCGACCCAGAAGTAAACTTAAACGATACTTACTTAGGTTACTGTAGTGATGATGACCAACTAAACGGCATCAATACTTTATACGACTTAAACGTACATATTGGTGGCAACACTACTGGCGGCGTTTGGATGCCTGCCGATGGTTCTATTCCAATGGGATACGGTACTACAACGCAAACTACACCTTCTCCTGGTTTAGTAGCTGGTAGCAGTTCTATCTTAGATATGGCAACTTTACCACAACCTGCCGATGGCGGTGTTGCAGAATACGGATACTACTATGTAGCAGCTCCTGGTCAGCCTTGTCAAGAAATTTCTTTAACACCAATTATTGTTACATTGGTAGATGAGCCAGATGCATCTTTTGATCCGCCTGCTGCTATCTGTTTACGTGATTATGATGGTGTTGATGATACAGGTGTTGCTAATGGAGAAACACCTTACGACTTAAATGCAACGATTGTAAATGCAGATGAATTAGATGGCGCATGGTCTAGCAGTGATGCAACGATTGATGGATTAATTAATCCTGCTGGTTTATTAAACACAGCTGGTGTTGTTCCTGGTATTTATTCTTTCACTTACACCGCAGCTTCTCATACAGATGGTACTACTACTTGTGATGATGCCGTAACGATTGACATCGAATTACTAGAAATTCCAAACACAGATGTAGTAACAACCATTACTTATATCTGCGAAGATGATAACTTAGTGAACATCGACTTAAACGACTATTTAACTCCTGCTACTACAGCAGGTGGTTTCTGGACAGGTGTTGATCCTGCTTCTAATGGCGCATTAGTTGGTGGTTCTTGTTGTATTCTTCAAGCTACTTTATTAGCTCCGGGTGTTTATACTTATGAATATACCGTAGATGTAGCTGGTAGCTGTCAAGAAACTTCTTTAGATGTGGTAACGATTGAAATTATTGGCGAACCAGATCCAATGTGGACGGCTCCTGCTGATTTATGTCGTTTAGATGCGGGTACAATTGATTTATCAGTTGACGGCAATCCAGTAATGGATTTAGCTACTGCTGCTCCTAGCATTTTATCTGCCGATTGGACGAGTGATATTCCTGGTGCAATTACTACTGCTGGTGTATTAGATTACGATGTTGTTTTAGCTTCTGTTGCACAAACACCTACACCACTACCTGCTACAGTTAATGTAACTTACACAGTTACTTCTCAAAGCAGTGATGGTATAACTACTTGTGTAAAAGATATGACCTTACCTATTACCATCAACCCAGTTCCAAACTTAGAAGTTTGTATTCCTGAGTACGAACATTGTGATGGCAACCAACCAATTAGTTTTGACTTAGCTACTTCTTTATCAGCTGGTGTTACAACTACTGAGAATGGTTCGTTTAGTGGTCCTGGTGTAGTTGCTGGTACTAACATTGTTTTACTAGGTACTTTACCTCCTGGTGTTTACACTTACGATTATACTGCTGGATATGGCGACTGTACAGATGTTGCTGTTGCTGCGGTAACTATCGAAATAGTAGAAAACCCAGACCCATTATGGGAAGCAGACCCGAACATTTACTGTTCTATGGATGCGCCTATTGATTTAACCACTTTTGTTCTAGGAACTCCTGGTGGTACTTGGACCGTTACTGGCTCCTCTGATTATGTAACAGGCATTACTTGTGGTACTTGTATTACAGGCACTGAATTATCTGGTACTAATAACAGCATCTTCGATCCTGCTATGGCAACGCCAGGAACTACTTACGATATTACTTATACCGTAGAAAGCAATGGTACATTATACGGCACCGATCCTTGGGATGATGCTAGTTGTACTGGAGCTGCTCCTACTAATATTATTTGTACACAATCGTACACTTCTCAAATTACCGTATTATTGGATCCCGAACCAGAATGGGATTTTGGCAACCAAGGATTCTGGTGTGAAGAAGATGGTTTCATCAACTTATACGAATTACATGTTGACCCAACTTCTCCTGACTTTATTGGTAGTGGTTTAACTACCGAAGGCGGCTTCTTTAGCGGTCCTGGAGTAACGGGTGGCGAAATATTTAATCCTGTTGGCTTATCGGGTGATATCAATATTACCTATACCGTAGGTACAGGTATTTGTGCAGAATCATGGACTGAGGTAGTATTTATTGCGCCTATTGTAAATGCATTCTTCTTACAACCGCCAAATATTTGTGAAACAGACGAGTTGAACTTAGACGATTACCTCATCCCAGGTTTATCTACTACAGATGGACAATGGACGGTGAATGGTACGCAAATTCCAGATGATTTATTTGATGGCGATATGACACCTGTTGTTATTGGTATTAATACCGTTAACTATGAAGTATGGACTAACTACGATGATGATGACGATCCAAATACACCTCCAATTCAAATTTGTAGCCAAGACTTTACTTTATTTGTAGTAGTAGAACCATTACCAGTATTAGTATTAACACAAGTGCCTAACCAGCCTATTTGCCCAGAAGCATTACCTATTATGCTAAGTGCAGATGTTACAGAAAATGGAACAACAACAACGAATCCATTAGGCGGCGTTTGGACAGGCATGGGTATTACCGATAACTTTACAGGCGTATTTAGCCCAATTTTAGCAGGTGTTGGTGTACATACCGTTTCTTACACTTATACCAATGGTTTATGTACAGTTACCGAAACCATGACGATTGAAGTTGGGGATGTTACTGCTCCAGTATTAACTTGTCCAGCTACTCAACCAGATGTGCCTATTATTGCATCTTGTAGTGTAGGAGTTGATTTAGACGATGTGACTGCTACGGATGAATGTCCTGGTGATATTAAGATTGATTACGAAGCAGTAAATGGCGGTACCGTTATTTATTCTGGTACAGGTATCGGACAAGTAAATGCTAGTAACTCTTATCCATTAGGTGTTACAACCATTACCTATGTAGCTACCGATGCCAATGGTAATACAAGCATGTGTGAGTACTCATTCGAGATATTGGATGAAGTTGATCCGTTGATTTCTTGTCCTTCTAATCCGCCAACAGTAGTAAACGATGCTACTTCTTGTGGTGCACTTGTATCATTTGAGGTACCTACTGCTTCTGATAACTGTAATGTATACTCCTTTACTTATGGTGCTATTCACGATACAGATGGAAATGGAGCAGCGATTGGTGCTATCTTAGTACCTGCGGGTACAGTAGTAACCGAGCCAGAAGGTGGTACTATTACTGGCGATTATTTCCCTGTTGGTACTAGTACCGTTACCTTCACAGTTGTTGACCCAAGTGGTAATACCAATACTTGTGTAGAAACAGTAGTAGTAACTGATAATGAAGCTCCTGTAGTTACTTGTCCTGCCGACCCAGGCACACAAGTTACTAGCCAAGGTGGTACGGGCGATTGTATGGCAGCAGTAACAGTAGCACCATTAACCGCTACCGATAACTGTACGGCTTACGGACCTATTACCATTACACACGAAGTGTTTGACAATATAGGTACATTGATTTCTTCTGGTGGAGACGATGCAAGTGGCAACTATCCAGTAGGTACAAGCACGATTGAGTGGACGGTAGTAGATTACTACGATAATGTTACTACTTGTGAAACGTCAGTAACGGTTATGGATGATGAAGCTCCTGTAATAGATTGTACGGGTGCAACCATTGTGCTTACACCAGTTGGTGGTTTTGTTCCACCTATTCGCTTAGAAGAATTAATAGCAATAATTACTAGTTCTGATAACTGTGGTACGGTTGTTCCTGTTGATGCAAGCCAAACCAACTTTGTTTGTGCAGATGAAGGTAGCAATACCATTACCTTTACAGTAGGAGATGCATTTGGTGGTGGCAATACTACTTCTTGCGATATTACCGTAATTGTAGAAGCTTGTTGTGTGCCTGATGCAGGTGCAGTTGCTGTTGTTGATTTAACTTGTCCTGGGGAAGATATTAGCGTAACAACTAATAATACTCACCAAACACAGTTAGATTATGAAACGTATATCATAGCAGTAGATAATGCTAATATCGTAGCAGCTATTCAAGCGGTTGATGGAACAGGTAGTGCTACTTTTGCTACTTTAGGTGCAGGTTTACCAGCAGGTACTTATACTTTCTACAGCTATAATGTACAAACAGCCGACCAACCAACCAATCCTCCAACAGTTGGGCAACCATTAAACATTAGCAATGATGGATGTTGGGATTTAGCAGAAGCAGGTTCGGCAACTTATGTGCCTGATACCTTTGTTACATTAGGTGGAACTGTTAACGATTTTGAAGGTGATGAAGGTGGCGTTTCAACATTCTACTACAACACACACCAAATTGAAATTATTGGTGGAGAACAACCTTATGTGTACGAATGGGATAACTCTGGATATGTACGTTTTACTACCGTGCCTAATGAAGATGGTACAGGGGTAATTTTACAAATCATTTATTCGGATAATGCTACTTGGAATGTAACGATTACCGACCAAAACAGTTGTGACGATACGCAGTTAGTATTTAACAACGATCCTGGTACAACAGATCCAATTATGGATATTACGAATTATGACATCACCTCACAAAGTAGCAGTGTACCAAATGGTGCTATTGATATTATCGTAGAAGGTGGCGATACCTCTTGTGGTGATTACACTTATGTTTGGGCAGGTCCTGTTACATGGACAGACGCAGCTGCAGCTACAACAGCTAATATCAGTGGCTTACCAAGCGGTTGGTATACAGTAACCGTTTCCGATTGTGGTGGTCAACAAACTGTTGGCTGGTATTGGGTACAACCTACTCGCCGTGGTAGAGGTAAACTTGATAGCCAATCGTTAACCGCTTATCCAAATCCATTTAGTGCCGAAACAACTATTGAGTTCAGCGTTGCTGAAACAATGAATATACAAGTTGGCGTATTTGGCTTAGACGGACGCGAAGTAGCAGAAATTTACAATGATACAGCTAATGCAGACGAAACGTATAAAGCAAACTTTAATGCGAATGACTTGCCAGCAGGTATCTACTTAATTAGATTAACAACTGCAAACGGAGAGGTTCAACATCATAAACTGATATTGAGCAAATAGAGAAATCAGTATGGGCAAGGAATAAGTTGTAATACTTATTTTTTACCACTACTAAATAAAATTCTCATAGATAATAAGCATGGGGTAGCTGACTTTGGTTGGCTGCCCCATTTTTATTTTTAAGGAATTAACATTGCTATGAAATATTTTTTTATCTTGGCAGTAGGAATGGCTGAATGGCTGAATGGCTGAATGGCTAAAAACAAAGAACGTAACAAACAGTCAAACTACTGACTACTAAAAATCATCAGCATATCAACTGACAGCGCAGCGTTCTGACAGTAAGCGCAGCGCACGGTCTGACCACTGACCACTAAAAAACTGACCACTAAAAAACTGATTACTAAAATATAAATAACTATGGGCAGCGAAAAAGTTTTTTTACCAAGTACAACAGAATTGCAACATTTTGTAATTAATCTGCTAAAAGATTTACGAGCATTAGATACCATGCTGGAACAAGATGTTTTTGAAAAGAATCCTATTAGAATTGGGGCAGAACAAGAGTTGTGTCTTATTGATAAAAACTGGAAGCCTGCCATGAAAAACATGGAGGTACTAGCAAAAGCTAATAACAAACTTTTTACCACCGAGTTGGCACGTTTTAACCTAGAAACAAACATGGAACCCCTAGAATTTAAAGGGAAGTGTTTGAGTGTGATGGAAAAAACGCTGCTCGATTTAGTCGGAAAACTACGCAAAGCAGCCAATAGTTTAGATGTAGATGTTATTTTAACAGGCATTTTACCCACCATCCGTAAGTTTGATTTAACGATGGAAAACCTGACTCCTGTAGAACGTTACCGTGCCTTATGCGAAGCCCTGCAAGATTTAAGAGGTACGGAGCATTTAGAATTAAAAATTAACGGCACCGACCAACTCATGACGGCGCACGACTCGCCTTTAATGGAAGGCTGTAATACTGGTTTTCAGGTGCATTTACAAGTAAAACCCGAAGAGTTTGTAGAAAAATATAATATTGCACAAGCTATTGCAGGCCCTGCTTTGGCTATTGCTACTAATTCGCCCATATTATTTGGTTACCGTTTATGGCACGAAACCCGCATTGCCTTATTTCAACAATCCATTGATGTACGTACAGTTGGAAACAATTTGCGTAACCGAAGTGCTAGGGTAATGTTTGGCAATAGATGGGTCAAAAATTCTATCCTAGAAATTTACAAAGAAGATATTATGCGCTTTAAAGTGCTGCTAGGAAGTACCAAAAAACACCAGGACCCTTTTGAATTGCTCAAAAAAGGAAAAATGCCATCGCTCGACCATCTGCTAGTACACAACTCTACTGTTTACCGTTGGAACCGACCTTGCTACGGCGTGGCCAATGGCAAAGCACACCTACGCATTGAAAACAGGGTGCTACCTTCGGGACCTACCGTAAAAGACGAAGTAGCGAATGCCGCTTTATGGTTAGGGCTAATGAATGGCTTAGGCGACCACTACAAAAATATTCCAGATGTAATGGAATTTGACCACGCTAAAATGAATTTTTTACGAGCTTGCAGAAATGGCATGAACAGCAGCTTTACTTGGGTTAATGGCAAAGAAGTTTATGCAACCGAATTGCTAGCAAAAGAACTCCTCCCTATTGCCGCCGAAGGACTAAAAAAAGCAGGTGTTGATAAAACAGATATTAAACACTACATGGACATCCTAAAAGGACGAATTAAAACAGGACAAACAGGTTCGCAATGGATGCTCGATTCCTATACCAAACTCATTAAAACACATTCTAGAGAAGAAGCCCGTGCTGCTATTACCGCCTCTATTTCCCAGCAGCAAAAGGAAAACATTCCTATCCATAAATGGAAACCTGCCACTATTGGAAGCATTGGCAGTTGGAAACCCTCCGAATTGCTGGTAGAAGATTTTATGCAAACCGATTTATTTACCGTTTACGAAGACGATATTATTCAGCTAGTAGCAGAAATAATGGATTGGGAACGCCTAAAATATGTACCCGTAGAAAACAAAGATGGTAAGTTAATTGGCTTAATGACGGCTCGTAATTTAATGCGCTATTTACTAAAATCTTATGGCGGAGAGAAATTGCCATTGGAAGAACAGGAAATGGTAACCGTTAAAGACCTCATGATAAAAGAACCAATTACTATTGGACCAGGCGATAGCCTCTCTAAAGCCATAGAAGTAATGCAAAGCAACGACATTGGCTGTTTGCCCGTAATTAAACAAGGAGAACTACTAGGTATTATGACTGAACAAGATTACCTGAATGTTGCTGGACGGTTAATTTATAATAGGAAATGAGGAAGTAGGTAAATGCGAGGCATTATCGAGTTTTAATAAACACATGTTATAAAACCATCTACTATAAGGGAACTATATCAACATGGGTTGAATTGCCGAATAGCTAAAGAGTAACAAAAAAACATCAACGAAAGTGAATTTATTAATGCCAAAATATACGCCTAGCAATAAAATGCTAGGGGTAATAGTTACTGCACTACTATTAATTGCGGTGCTAACGGGTATAAGTGCTTGTGGGCAAGAAGAAGAAAGCGTGCCTATGGCAAACCTACTATTGGTAAATGCAGCACCTAATGCTTTTGCTTTTGAGGTAAATGACCAAAGAGGAGAACTAAATGTTGGACAAATTGATTTACTTCAAAATACCAATTATATGGAGCTAACACCAGGTAACCTATTCCTCGAAATTTTGCCCAACGATGCCAATATCCCCTCCTATAATTTACAAATAGAAACCCTTAAAAACGAGCGATACTACTCCTTGTTTATTATGGACACAACAACAAGCTTAAATCATTTTATGCTAGTAGATGATGCAAGCATCCTGCATGAAGATACCGCACAAGTACGTTTTGTACACGCATCGCCCGATGCTCCCGATTTTGATTTAGCCGCCCTAGAAATAGACACAATTTTTTATGAAAACCTTACTTTTGCGCCAACAGATTCGACCAAACGCTTTACTGCTATGATAAAAATGCCTATTGGCAATTACAATTTTGAATATCTAATTGCCGATTCGAGCCACGTATTTTTTGAAGTGCCTTTTACACTAGAAAGCCAAAAAAAATATACGCTTTATACTAGCGGAAAAGTAAATCCGGATGTAGATGAGCAGCCATTTAGCGTAAATGTTATAACACATGAGTTTTAATTGGTTTGTATAAATTAAGCAAAGAGTTGCCATTTCTTTTGCCTGGTCTCATATAATAATAATAAATTGATTTTGTGCGTACAGGATATAACAGCACTAAATATTTTTATATTGAGAATAAGTAGCTGAGTTTTATGTAAACTTGGTAATAGAGCTTATAGTTAATAGTTGTGTTATCACACTAATTAGTCATTGAATTGTCATTGTGGTATCGTTTTTGTTTTTAACTTTGCCCCAACCACAGTACATGCTCCTTATTTCCTCAACAATTCAAAATTTCACAATGAAGGCACAATCATTTCATGTTACATCTGTAGAAGAACTCTATGAAAAATTAAATGGTATTATTGCTTCTAAGTTTAAACCTACAGTCGCTATTGTATTTGCATCTGTAAAGTACGATTTTAAAAAAATAATCCATATTTTTGATAAACACCAAATTGATTTAATAGGCTGTAGTAGCGCAGGCGAAATTGAACGCATGGACATTACCGAAGAAGAAATTGTAGTAATGGTAATGGATATGAACAAGGACAACTATAGTCTTTGTAAAGAAAATGCTAATAATAACACAACCTACCAAGTAGCTCATTCAATCGGGCAGCACGCTAAAAACAAGTTTGAAAATCCAGCGGTAATTGTTTTTTCTGGTGGCATGAATAC
This sequence comes from Bacteroidota bacterium, assembly GCA_020630215.1. Classification (GTDB taxonomy): domain Bacteria; phylum Bacteroidota; class Bacteroidia; order Chitinophagales; family UBA2359; genus JAHDBT01. The sequence continues at coordinate 2,522 of JAHDBT010000148.1, read as the reverse complement.
CGATGCCGACCAAATTATTTTTGGTATTAAAGATGGCGTTCAAAAAGAAATTCCTATTTATGGCGGTTTGGCAGGAGATGATCTAATTTTAGAAGAGACTTTTGTTTTTACTAATAATTGGATAAGTACTAATGGCTTATTGGCTTTGGTAATTGATAGGGATAAAGTACAAGTGAAAGGGCGTGCTATAAGCGGCTGGGAATCGGTAGGACTTATAAATACGGTTACCAAAGCTCAAGGCAATGTATTGTACGAAATTAATGGCGAACCAGCCTTAGATGTATTTATTAAATATTTTGGATTTTATAACAATCGTAAATCAGGGAAATTAGAATTAGAAACGATTAGTGGTCAGTATCCTTTACAAATACAAAGAAATGGCGGTTATACCGTATTGCGTTCTCCTTTGGTAGCCAATGAAAAAGAACGTTCTTTAATTTTGGCAGGAGGAATAAAAGAAGGCGAGCAATTTAAGTTTAGTATTGCCCCCAATTTTGAAGTAGTAGACCAAGCAGTAGAAGAATACAAAGCCTTAAAACAAGAATGTGGGGAGGTAGATGCTATTATTATGGTTTCTTGTAAAGGAAGACACACCGCTTTTGGCCCTATGATGGAAATAGAACTCGAAGGAATTAATAAGCAATGGAATGTGCCCTTAGTTGGCTTTTTTAGTTATGGCGAAATAGGAAATGTGAAAAACGGCACTTGCGAATTTCACAATGTAAGTTCTTCTTTAGTAACCTTAAAAGAGCTGTGAAATAGGATTGTATAGATTAATAAAGTAATTCTAAAATGAAGGAAAATAAAACGGAACTAACAAAATTAGTGGACATTATTGATACTTTGGATATAAGCGACGAGCAAAGAAAAGAAATGCGAATGCTTACCAAACGTATTGATAGAGAACAGCGAGTAACCGCCTTTAAAGTAGAACGGAGCGTAAAAGATAAAACAATTGTTGCAAATGTTTTAAACACAACAATTATGGAATTAGAGGCGCAAAAAAAATTGGTGGAGGAACAATCTAAACAATTAAAAAGCAGCTTATGGGAATTAGAGCGTTCGTATAATGAAGTAGAACAGTTTTCGTATATTGCGTCGCACGATTTAAAAAGCCCGCTAAGAACCATTTCTAATTTTGCGCAATTACTACAACGCAGGTATTATGGTAAGCTAGATAAAGAGGCCGATGAATTTATCAATTTTATTATTTCGGGCGCACAGCACATGAATACCATTATTTGCGATTTACTAGAATACTCCAGAGTTGGTAATAGTAGTAAAGGAATGGATTATGTGAAAATGACAGATGTTTTGGAATTGGCAGAATTAAACCTACGAGAGTATATTAGGGAAAACGATGCTAGGATAGTTATAAGCGATCCTTTACCTGATTTAAAACTCAATAAATCCTCGATGGTGCAGCTTTTTCAAAATTTAATTGGTAATGCCATTAAATTTCGAGGAGAGGAAAAACCAGTTATTATTATTGGTTGCCAAAAAAAAGAAAATGATAATTGGGAATTTAGGGTAAAAGACAATGGCGTAGGCATGGACGAAGAGTATCAAGCAAAAGCTTTTTTACCTTTTCAGCGCCTCAACAATCAAGACCGCCCCGGTACAGGTATAGGACTAGCAATATGCAAAAAGGCGGTAAAAATGCATAGTGGCGAAATTAGATATGAATCTACAAAAGGGGAAGGAACAACTTTTGTTTTTACCATCCCTCAATTTAACGATGGGGCAGCTATGAATGAAGGAATGAAACAAAAACCAGCAGGAGAGTAGGGAGTTGGAGAGAAAAATAGTAAGTAGATAAAAGTAATAAATGCCCTTGAAATGAATGACAAACCTTTATTGTATTTTAAAAATGCTACTGAATGGCGCGCATGGCTGCTAGAAAACTACGCAAGCTGCAATGGTGTATATTTAATATTTTACAAAGTTAGCAGCCAACAAGAAAGTATGCGCTGGGAAGAGGCGGTACAAGTTGCGCTGTGTTTTGGATGGATTGACTCGACGGTTAAAAGAATGGATGAAGAAAAACGAAAACAGTTGTTTACTCCTCGCAAAGCTAAAAGCGGATGGAGCAAATTAAACAAAACCTATATTATAGATTTAACGGCACAAGGATTAATGCACCAAGCAGGACAAGCTAAAATTGATGCCGCTAAAAAAGATGGCTCGTGGACTTTCCTAGATGATGTAGAAAACCTAATTGTTCCGACCGATTTACAAAAAGCTTTTGATGCCAACGCCAAAGCTTTTACCAACTACCAAGCTTTTACCAAAACCTACCGCAAAAGTTATTTGTACTGGCTTAAACAAGCAAAAAGAGAGGCTACAAGAGCAAAACGGATTGCAGAAATTGTACGGCTTTGTGGGGAGAATGTTAAGAGTAGAGGGTAAAATAATAAAATAGGGTACTCACCCAAAGTAGCAAGCTACTCTGCTGGTCAATTTACCGCTTATGACGTATTGTGAGTACCCGTTTTGAACGCTCCAAATTGTATATGCTATAC
>JAHDBT010000147.1:3174-14389 GCA_020630215.1 Bacteroidota bacterium | reverse complement strand
AAAATAGTCTTTATGTACTATTTTCCGCTTTTTTATTTTTATTATTGCCACTTATGGAAGCATTAACCAACCTCGAAAATTACCGACAAAAATTGCAACATCCTAGCAAGGTGATGGCTTTGTACCTCTATACCGACTGGTGTGGTCCCTGCTGGCGCATGTATCCGCTTTTGGATGCGTGGCAAAAAAAACATCCCGAGCAATTGTTTTTTTACAAGGCTAATATTGATGAGTTTCCACAACTGGTGGATGATTTTATTCTTAAAAATGTACCCATCGCTGTTTTCTATTACGACAACATCGAAATTTACCGCATTAAAGGCTGGTACGATGCCGATGTGCTAGACCAAAAGATGGAACGGGTGATGAGTTTTGCAAAATAGTTGGAACTGTTCAATAGTTTTATGGTTAAATTGCTGTGCTGGAACTTAAAAAAGGACAAATCCCTCCTACTCTCCTTGTATATCTAGGAGAAATACGACTGCTTAGGGACGCAAACTAAATAAGGGTCCGTTTTGACTTTATCTTTTTGCACTATACTGCGTTGACAAAACCCTTATTACGCTTAGGCGTAACGCGGATTTTGCCGCCTTGTCTAGCACAAAAATATTTTCTCAAAATCGAACACTTATTTATTCTCCGTCCCTTAATTCGGTGCTTCCATATAACAAAAGTGCTTTTTATCTCTTTTTCTGCAACAAAGTCATTTCTCTAAAAAATAAAAATAAGGGACCAGTAAAAGAAAAAGCAAATACAAAAGTGGCAATTACATACAACCATAAGTTTTCCATTTTCAGGCGTGTTCCTTCTACCATCATCCAGATTAAAAAGGCGGCAGTAGCAATTAGTAAATCATACGATACCGAACTTGTAACGGGCGATACAAAACAGGCTTTCCACCAGTTGCCTAAAGTAGCAGGCACTTCGCTAGTGAGCGCAAATTGTATGTTGTAATAGGTTGGCAATAAAAAACCTAGCACGGCTAGTATTAAATAGACCCACATTAGGGTACTCCATTTTTCTGTATTTAACATGAGGATGGTTTATTTAAGGCAAATTATAGAAAATAAAAATAAGACTAAAATGGGGCTTCAAGGTACGCAATCTTCTTTAAATTTTACAATATCCGTTTTTGTTTGTAAATTTCGGGCTGTTATCATTCATTAAACCAATTTTTTCTGTGAAGATATTACACTATAACGAGTTAAACACGAGTAAAGTAAAAAAGCAATTTAAAAAGGTAGAAGAGTTTTTAAGGGAGGGCGATTTTGCATCTGCCGATGTAAAAAAAATGTTGAATACCGATGGCTACTACCGTGCTAAATTAGATAGAGAAAACCGTTTGCTTTTTAAATATGCCAAATACCAGGGCGAAAGCTATTTGTTATTGCTCGAAGTGATTTATAATCATGCCTACGATAAATCAAAATTTTTACGAGGGGCAGCGATTAACGATAATAAACTACCTACTGTAAAAGAAAAAGATTTACAACAAGAAACCGACGTTCAACAACTTGTTTTTGTGAATCCTAAACGTCCTGTTTTTCACTTGCTCGATAAAATTATTTGTTTTGACCCCGACCAGGATGACATTTATAAACTGCCTACTCCCCTAGTAATTATTGGTTCGGCAGGTAGCGGAAAAACAGCACTTACCCTCGAAAAAATGAAACAGTTTGTAGGAAAAGTAGCTTACATATCTTTATCGCCTTACCTTGTAGAAAATGCCCAAAATATTTATTATGCCAATCAATACGATAACGATAAACAAGAAATTGACTTTCTTTCTTTTGAAGAATATATAGGAAGTATTGAGATTCCTAAAGGACGAGAGGTGACCTTTAAGGATTTTGACACTTGGTACAGCCGCTATAAACAAGCCTTTAAATTTAAAGAACCCTATAAAATATTTGAGGAATTTAAAGGTGTTTTAACGGGTTCTATTGTAGACAAACCCTATTTAACTCGAAACGAATATTTAAAACTGGGCATTAAACAATCTATTTTTTTAAGTAATGAAAAAGAACGTATTTACGATTTATTTGAAAAATACCTTGCCTTTTTAAAACAAGCTAATTTATACGACAGTAATATTGTTGCCTATAATTATTTAGAAAAATGCGAAGCCAAATACGATTTTTTAGTAGTAGATGAGGTACAAGACATTACCAATATACAACTCCTCCTAATTATTAAATCGCTTATTAAACCTACTAATTTTATTTTAAGTGGCGACTCTAATCAAATTGTGCATCCCAACTTTTTTTCTTGGGCAAAAGTTAAAAGCTTATTCTTCACTTCTAATCTAAAAGGCAGCGCATTACGCATTTTAAAAACAAACTATCGTAACTCGCAACACATCACCAAATTATCCAACGATTTATTAAAAATTAAAAATGCTCGTTTTGGTTCTATTGATAAAGAAAGTACCTTTTTAATTAATACCGTTTCTAGTAATAAAGGCGATGTAAACTTTTTTATTGATGATGAAAAAATAAAAAAACAACTCAACCAAAAAACCGAAGGTTCGGCTAAGTTTGCCGTACTAGTAATGAACAATGCCGAAAAATCACGAATTAAAAAACATTTTAAAACACCGCTTATTTTTTCTATTCAAGAAGCGAAAGGTTTAGAATATGAAAATATTATCTTAGTTAATTTTGTTTCTACCTACGATAAAGAATTTAGAGAGATTACTAGCGGAATTACTCCCGAAGATATTACCGACGATAATTTACGCTACGCCCGTGCAAAAGATAAAAGCAATAAAGAACTAGAAGCTTATAAATTTTACATCAATTCTTTATACGTAGCTTTTACTAGAGCAGTAAAAAACTTATACATTATAGAAAAGAATGCTAAACATTCAATTCTTAAATTATTAAACGTTACCACACCTACTAAAAAATTAAATTTGGCTACGCAACAATCGGCAGAAGAAGAATGGTTAGAAGAAGCTAGAAAATTAGAATTACAAGGAAAAATAGAACAAGCACAACAAATACGTGCCCGCATAAAAGGCGTTGAATATATTAGCAGAGAGGAAGCAGTACAATTGGCTAAGGAAATTTTTAATATCGAAAATCCTAGTAAGGAAAGCTGCCAAAAATTATTTAATTATGCCAAAGCTCGACATGATGTAGGCTTAATTAATCACCTGTATAAAAAAATAGCTTATGGCCCTGCTAAATACTATATTACCGAATATCTTAAAGCCCAAAAAACGTATTATGCCAGTGTGCAAAATGGCAATTTAAAACAAGTAGATCGTACCTGCCAAAAGTTTGGTATCGACTTTAAATACAGCAATGGCATGACGGGGCTGATGATTGCCGTATTGCATAACAAAAAAGCACTCATTAACTATTTCATCGAAAACGAAGCCAATACCAAACTAACCGATAAAGCCAATAGAACGGTACAACAAATGGCTTTACTTAGTTACGAACTAGAATACTGCAACGAAAAACGCCTGGTACAACTTTATAATCAATTTATGGCTCCAAGTATTAAAATACAAAGCCATAATCAACTGCAAAAAATCAATTCCAAATCCATGGAGTATTTCTTGTACAATTATGTGATGGCTATAAGAGATGAAATTATTGATGCAAACGATCCGCCTTCCCTGCAAGGTTTACGAATGGACGATTTTATGGAATACATTGAACTAATGCCCGATGAAATTTTGCCGCCTTACCGAAGAAAAAGAACGTATGTAAACTCCATTCTTTCTAAAAACGAAATAGATCGAAATGATAAATACAACCGTAAATTGTTTAAACGCAAATCGAGAGGTTGCTATAATCTTTATGAGGGAATAGAGTTAGTGAAAGAATAAGACCTTTATACAATTTTGTAATTGTTCCTAAAATGTTGTTTCTTGCGTGTTTATAAAAGCCACTTAACAAAACCCAAAGCTGACCACTAAAAATAATCAACATGAACATCCCAAACAGCTTAATCAACCAACTCGCTCAACAATTAAACCTACCGCTTAAACAGGTAACGGCTACCGTTATGCTGCTAGAAACGGGCGCAACCGTACCGTTTATTGCTCGTTACCGTAAGGAAATGACGGGCAGTTTAGATGAGGTACAAATTGCTGCAATTAGAGATGGTTTGCAACAATTACAAAAGCTGGAAGAACGGCGTACTTTTATTTTAGAAACTATTGCCGAGCAAGGAAAATTAATACCTGGCTTGGAAGCTAAAATAAAAAAAGCAACTACCCTCACCGAATTAGAAGACCTCTATCTGCCCTACAAACCTAAGCGACGTACTCGCGCTACCATTGCTCGTGAACGTGGTTTAGAACCCTTGGCTAAAATTATTTCGGAACAAAGGCAGCCCCATTTAGACCAAGTTGTAGAGCGATTTATTAATCCGAGTAAAGATGTACCTGATGAGGAAACTGCATTGGCTGGTGCTAGAGATATTATTGCGGAGTGGGTGAATGAAAATGCTCGTTCTCGTAGTAAACTGCGCTATCAGTTTGAGCGAAAAGGGGTTTTAACGGCGAAGGTGGTAAAAGCTAAAAAGGAAGAAGGAGAAAAATTTCAGGACTATTTTGATTGGACAGAACCTGTTAGTCGCACGCCTTCCCATCGTTTTTTAGCCATTATGCGAGGCGTAAACGAAGGCATTTTACGTATGAACATCGAACCAGAACCAGCGGATGCGATAGATAGCTTGGAAAGGATATTTGTGAATGCCAATAACGAATGCAGCGACCAAGTAAAACTAGCTGTAAAAGATGCCTACAAACGCCTCCTCAAACCCTCCCTTGAAACAGAAATTCGCAACCTCTATAAAGAAAAAGCAGACCTTGCCGCTATTGATGTTTTTACCACCAACCTACGAGAACTTTTAATGGCCGCTCCCCTAGGACCAAAACGGGTCATGGCACTCGATCCAGGCTTTAGAACGGGCTGCAAATTGGTGTGTTTAGATGCACAAGGTCAACTGTTACACCATAGCACTATTTACCCACACGACCGCAGTTCCTACAAACGTTTTGAAGCCATTGATGTGGTAGAAAAATTGTGCGACGAATTTAAAATTGAAGCCATCGCCGTAGGAAACGGAACGGCTGGCAGGGAAACAATAGATTTCTTGAAAAAGCTGAATTTAGCGGATGGTGTTGCTACAATTATGGTGAACGAAAGTGGCGCATCTATTTACTCCGCCTCCGAAATTGCTCGTACCGAATTTCCAGATCAGGACATTACCGTTAGAGGTTCTGTATCTATTGGGCGTAGGCTGATGGACCCGTTGGCAGAGTTGGTAAAAATTGATGCCAAATCTATAGGCGTAGGGCAATATCAACATGATGTAGACCAAGGGCAATTGAAAAAAAGTTTGGATGATGTGGTGGTTAGTTGTGTAAATAAAGTGGGGGTTGAGATTAATACGGCTAGTCAGCAGTTGTTAACTTATGTATCTGGATTAGGACCTAAACTAGCACAAAACGTAGTGGCTTATCGCAACGAAAATGGGCGTTTTAAAAACAAAGCTACCCTTAAAAAAGTAGCGGGTATTGGTCCTAAAGCCTTCGAGCAATCGGCAGGGTTTATACGGGTGGGCGATGCTAAAAATCCGTTGGATAGAAGTGCGGTGCATCCAGAGCGTTTTGCTTTGGTAAAACAAATGGCCAAGGATTGTAACTGTACCATTGAGGATTTTGTGGGCGATGAACAATTGCGAAAAACTATCCCGCTAAAAAATTACATCAGCGATAAAGTAGGCTTGCCTACCCTAAACGATATTATGGATGAACTGACCAAACCTGGTCGTGATCCGAGGGAAGCTTTTGAGGAATTTGATTTTGCCGATGGCATCAATAGCATCGAAGATTTAGAAATAGGGATGATACTGCCAGCTATTGTAACCAATGTAACCAACTTTGGCGCATTTGTAGATATTGGCGTTCATCAGGATGGCTTGGTGCATATTAGCGAAATTGCCAACCGCTTTATTAGTGACCCTAAAACGTTGCTTAAAGTACAACAAAAGGTACAGGTAAAAGTACTTACGGTAGATGCGGCTCGTAAGCGGATTAATTTGAGTATTAAGCAGGCGGAAGGGTAGTGTATAGCAAACAAAATTGATAAATACCTAACTTGGCGGAGTCAGCATCATATGTGATTTTTTTAATTTAAAATTTTTAATATGCCGACGCTAGGAAATTTTTGAATTGCAAATTTGGTAATTGGTCATTAGCACACAATTAATCAAAAACATAATTTCAATAAGTTATAAATTAGAAAACTTAGTAACGTTTAAAAAATAAATCCGACAATTTGTACGTAGAGGTTTTGTGCTTAGACAAGGCGCAAAACGCAGCCATAGCCTAAGCTACGGCGAGTATTTGCAACGCAGGATAAGTGCAAAAGATCAAGTAGAAATGACGGATTTATTTTTTATGCGTTACTTACTAAAGAAAGTAAGCTAACTTATCCTGTTGTACTGCTATTTTTTGTAGGTTTCAGTTAACGTTTCTCTTTCCAATTAAAATTCAACTATTCAATTCATTATAGCCCGATAGCCACGGAAGCCAACCTTTTCGATGTAGGAATTTTTCGGTATAGTAGGCTATATATCTTAGTGTAAAAGTAAGGGCTATAAGTGCCATCATGGTAATAAAAGATCCCTCTCCTACAAAATGGTCTATTGCAACAATGAGCAAAGCACAAGTACTTGTCCAAGTAAATAAAGCAAATACGCTTTGCAAATAAGCACCTAACCAAAGTTTATGTTTATAACTAGCAGAACATCGGTCCGTTAATGCTTCGCCTGCAACTGCTTTCCCCTCTAAAACATAACTTTGCCTATAAAAGAAAGCTTTAGTTTCAAAAACCAGGAGCAGTATAAATAGCAATATCATTCCTTCACCAATATCTCTGTTAATGTTTTCTGAAAGACCGATAAAAGTACGTGCTGTAAAGTGAATCCAAAAAGCCAATAAGCAAACTATCCCTATTGATTTCAGCATCATAGGTAAAAAATTAATACCCGCAGCCTTAACAATTGTGCTTATCTTTTTGCCTTCTACTCCGTCAATAAAAGCAATAAATATTGAGAATGCTGCAATACCCGTAAATGCAACTATCAACAAAGCCGTACTCATAGAAATACCATCCCTTAGCCATCGCAATTCAATTCCATTATCGTAAAAATAGAGTTTCAATAATAACTTGATTATTAAAAACCAAAAAGTGGCAAATAGTAATCCAACAATACCACCTTTTACAAGATTTCGTTCTCTAGCAGTTCCTCCTTTTTTTTTCAATTTCATCAAAATCTCCTTTTAGGAAAATAACTACACCAACTCCGCATCCACTTTTGCCTCCTTAAATACCAATTGATTTCTTTCTGGTCCAGTAGATAAAATGCTGATGTTTGCGCCTAAATAATTTTCTACATAAGCCATGTATTGTTGTAGCGTTTCGGGCAATTGCTTAAAGTGATTAAAGTCGGATAAATCGCAATGCCAGCCTTTGAATGCCTCGTAAATTGGTTGCGGATTTTGTCGAGCTACATCAAAAGGAACTTGTTGAGTTTTTGCGCCATTAACTTCGTAAGCAGTACAAGCTTCAATTTCTGTAAACAGGGAAAGGATGTCTACTTTGGTCATTACCACTTGGGTAACACCATTTAGGAGAACGGCATATTTTAGGGCAGGTAAATCTATCCATCCGCAGCGACGAGGGCGGCCAGTTGTTGCGCCAAATTCGCCTCCTGCTTGTCGTATTTCTTCGCCTTTGTCTCCTAGTAATTCTGAGGGGAAAGGGCCGCCACCTACACGGGTGCAGTACGCTTTGGTAATGCCAATTACTTCGCCAATTTGTTGTGGTGCAATACCTAATCCGTTGCACACGCCTGCGGTAATAGTGTTGGAGGAAGTAACAAAAGGATAAGTGCCAAAATCAATATCGAGCATGGTGCCTTGTGCGCCTTCGGCTAAAATGTTTTTTCCTGCTTGTAAATAGTCGTTTACCAAATACAAAGCATCCACCAATTTTAAAGTTCGCAAAGTAGCGAGTCCATCTTTAAAAGCGGCTTCCATTTCGGTTAATTGGCTTTGGTAGTTGTAGCCATAGTGCTGTAGTAAAGATTCGTGTTGTGCTTTAATGGCTTCGTAGCGTTGGTCAAAATCGTCCATTTCAATATCGCCAATTCGTAGTCCTCTCCTAGCAATTTTATCGGTATAAGTTGGGCCAATGCCTCTTAGTGTAGAGCCAATTTTGCTTTTTCCTTTGGCGGCTTCTGAGGCGGCATCTAGTAGGCGGTGAGTGGGTAAAATAAGATGTGCTTTACGAGCAATGCACAATTGTTGTTGGATATTTACCCCAGCTCCTATAGCATCAATTTTGGCGATTTCGGCTTTTAAGGTTGCCGCATCTATTACTACGCCATTGCCAATTAGGTTAATGGGTTTTTGGTGAAAAATACCTGAGGGGATGTGGTGCAACACTATTTTTTTTCCGTTTACATAAAGGGTATGTCCTGCATTAGGTCCGCCCTGAAAACGAGCTACCATATCGTAGTTACCTGCTAAATAGTCTACAATTTTGCCTTTGCCTTCGTCTCCCCATTGAAGGCCTAAAAGTACGTCTACTGCCATTTTGAGTTTTGAGTTTTAATTGTTGAGTTTTGATTTTTTTCTTGCTAGCGCTAGGAAGGATTCATTTAAAATTTAAGATCGAAAATTTAGAATTTAAAAGTTATTTTCCTGCTAACGTTTGGAATTTTTAATTGCTGATTTTTTTCTTGCTAATGCTAGGTTCTTTTGATTTTTTAGATGTGCGTGTTTTTCTTGGAGGTAGAGAAAATTCATGAATTTTCTCTACGGACTAATAGTTCGATAATTTTTATTTTTTACTAATACACCAGCATAACATCCAAAAATTCCAAACATCCAGCCCATCCAAATTCAGACAATTACATCTGCAGGAAAAAATCAAACATCAAGAATCACATTTCAAAAATTCCTACCTCCAAATTCAGACAATTAACGCCAGCATATAAACTGGTTACTGACAGTGAGCGAAGCGAACGATTTGACCACTAAAAAAACGCCAGCATATAAAAACTGACAGCGCAGCGATCTGACCGCTGACAATGAGCGAAAGGGAATGCTCTGACTGCTAAAAAAAACTACTCCTCTTCTTCCCCACTTAAAATCCGCTCAGTTACCTGCATTTTTTGTAGCACTTTAACGGCTTCCCCTACAGTTGGCGCAACGGTAAAAATGGCGTTGAGTTTGGTAATAATTAGCAATTTAGAGAGTTGGCTAGAAATGTCGGTTAAGATGGCTTCGCCGCCAGCATTACGAGATTTGGTGAGGATGGTGAGCAGAATGGTTAACCCTACACTGCTAATCAATCGCACCTTAGAAAGTTCTACCACAAAATGCTTGCGTCCTTCTTCGATGTGTTCTACCAGCGGATCGATGATGGGTTGTATTTGGTGGTGCCCTATTAATTTACCGCTTAAATGCAGTACAACGATATTATTGTCGAGTAATTCAATTGTAAATTCCATAGTGTGGTTGTGTTTGTTTTAGTGGTCTATTTTGCTAGTATGGCAGACCCTTTGCTAGTGCTTTTTTCATCCATATAACTTGCTACAAAAGTACGTTTCACCTAAACGGCGAAGCGAAGCGTAGCCGCCTAAATACCCAATACCATTTACCATATACCCGCTACCATTAAGCCGTTTCTAAATGTTCGCAATTGGTTTTGTTGCAGTGGCCATACAGGTTAAGGGAATGGTGAGTAATTTGAAAATCCATTAGTTCGCCAACCATGCTTTTGGTTTGTTGAATACGAGGATCGCAAAACTCAATTACTCGCTTACAATCAATGCAAATTAAATGGTCGTGTTGTTTATAGCCATAAGCTTTTTCGTATTGCGCTACATTTTTTCCAAATTGGTGCTTGGTTACCAAATCAGAAGCTACTAGTAGTTCTAGCGTATTGTATACGGTTGCTCGGCTAATATTTTGGTGGTTATTTTTCATGTAGATATACAGCGTTTCGGCATCAAAATGGTCGTCTCGGCCATAAATTTGCTCCAACACCGAATACCGTTCGGGTGTTTTTCTTTGCCGATTTTTTTCGAGGTAAGCCGTAAAAATATTTTTAACGGCTCGTAAATGTTCGGCTTTTTGCTGTTTTATTGGTTTTGCCATATTTTTTACTAGATTCTTTTATAAGAATAATCAATAGCCAAATTGCAATTTTCAAATAATTACCAAATCTCCATTTTTAAAACCTTTACCATTAAGTAGGAAAAAATCAAATTTCAAAAATCAGAATTCAGCAATCAAAAATCTTCCACCTTAAACCAAACGAGTAATGGAATAAATACCTTCTACTTGTTTTAGTTTTTTAATAAGTTTTTTAAGTTCCTTGTTGGTTTTAACGTACACTTGCATTTCGCCATTAAAAATACCATCCCTTGCATTTAGGGAAATAGAGCGCATATTAATTTTTAGTTCGCCCGAAATAATATTGGTAATTTTATTAACCAAGCCAACGTCGTCAATTCCATTAATACGCAGCTTCGATAAAAACAATACGTCCTTGCCTTGCTTGGTCCATTTTATGGCGGCTACTCGGTAGGGGTATCGTTCTTTTAAATCCATTGCATTAGGACAATCGTTTCGGTGAATACGAATGCCTTTGCTAATGGTAATAAAACCAAAAACATCATCGCCAGCTACGGGAGTGCAGCAACGGGCAATGGTATAATCAATTTTATCTACGAAACCGCCAAAGATACTAATTTCTGCTTCTTGAAACTCTTTATTCGGAATTTCATTTCCCTTTTTCTTAAATTCCTGTTTGCCAATACTTACGGGCTTGTTGCCTTTATTGTTAACCGCAATTTTCTCTCCGTTAAAAGTAAGTTTCTTTAGCTCGTTGGTATCAAAGGCTTTAGTAGCAATAGCATAGCAAAACTCTAGCGAATCTTGGTAGCGGTAATGGTTCACCAACTCGTTTATTACATTTTGGTTCATCCGTACTTTTAATCCTCGCAGCTTACGTTCTAAGATTTCTTTGCCTTGTTCGGCAGTTTCTCGTTTGGCATTTTTTAAGTACGATTTTATTTTGGTTCGGGCTTTACTTGTTACCGTAAAATCCAACCATTCCTCATTAGGATGTTGTTTTTTGGAAGTAATAATTTCTACTTGGTCGCCATTTTTTAA
>JAHDBT010000147.1:0-3074 GCA_020630215.1 Bacteroidota bacterium | reverse complement strand
CGTTTGGTACGTATTTGTACTTCTACCCATTTTCCGTTGGGTCCCATTACGGTAATGTGCAACGATTCGTATCCGTTTGCTTTAGGGTTCGTTACCCAATCTCTTAACCTACTCGTTTTAGGTTTGTAAGTATCAATAATTACAGAGTAAGCGTGCCAACACAAAGCCTTTTCCATTTTTTCGGGTGCATCAATTACAATGCGAATGGCAAACAGATCGTATATTTCTGCAAAAGGCACATTTTTATTGCGAATTTTATTGGCAATAGAAAAGATATGCTTAGGACGGCCAAAGATGGCAAAATTTTCTAGTCCGCTATCTGCCAGTTTTTTTTGTACTGGGTCAATAAACTCTTTAATGTATTTTTCGCGCGAGCGTTTAGTGGCGTGTAGCTGCTCTTTAATGTAGTAAAACATTTCGCTATCAGCATACTTCAAGGATAAGTCTTCTAATTCCGATTTAATGCGGTACAAGCCTAGGCGGTGTGCAATAGGGGCATATAAATAGAGGGTTAAATCGCTGATGCGGTTTTGTTTGTGCTGTGGCATGTGCTGCATAGTACGCATATTATGCAGGCGGTCGGCCAGTTTTATTAATACCACTCTAATGTCTTTGCCAAGGGTTAGTAGCAATTTTTTAAAATTTTCGGCATTTTTGGTTACCTGCCGTTTATCAAACAAGCCATCAATTTTGGTAAGGCCATCCACAATTTCGGCAATGGTTTTATTAAAGTCTCGTTCAATATCTTCTAGGCTTACTTCGGTATCTTCTACCACATCGTGCAGCAAAGCGCAAGCAATAGAGGTGGCACCAAGTCCAACTTCTACGGCTACAATACGTGCTACTGCAATAGGATGCAAAATATACGGCTTACCACTTTTACGATACATCCCTGCATGGGCCTGCATGGCCACCAAGTAAGCATTGTAAATTAATTGCTCACTAGTTGTTTCCCAAGGACCAGATACTTCGATTAATTCTTTATAACTGGCCTCTATTTCTTTTAATTCTTCTGGCGTATATATATTTGGCATTGTTACCATAATGTTTAATTTAGCAGTCAAGTGTTTTAACTCGCTTAGTTTGTTGGGAGTGGCTGGAGGTTTGGAGTTAAAGGTTTTTGGTTAACCGTTTCCTCCTAACAATGGGAGGTAAAAACCCAAGCCAACTTTTAACTCAAAACTGGTAACCCTTAACCTAAAAAACGCATTACCCTTAACCATTTAACAACAACAATACAAGGTAATAAAAGTTAATCAGTAATAAAAGCAAATTTTGCAGACTTGCATATATAAACGGTGCTAGAAAAATAAGCTGAAAGTTTTTGAAATAAATTATTGGTATTTCCCCGAATTAAATTTATCTTTGCACGCACTTTGAAAAAAGAATGAAAAATGCGGGTGTGGCGGAATTGGTAGACGCGCTAGACTTAGGATCTAGTGCCGCAAGGCGTGGGGGTTCGAGTCCCTTCACCCGCACTTTTTTATTTTCACTTTCAAAAATTAACTTCCACTCGGCAATATCTTGCTATCCTTTTAATCAATAATCATACATCATGAAGATTACACAAGAGTCTATTAGTGATCTTAATCTCCTTCTTAATCTTACTATCGAACCAGAAGATTACCAACCTGAGCTTAACAGCGAATTAAAGTCTATTAGAAAAGATGCACAATTTAAAGGTTTTCGTAAAGGGCAAGTGCCTGTTGGTTTGTTAAGAAAAATGTATGGTGAAAAAATATTAATCGACCGCATCAATAAAGTACTTGGCGAGTCGCTCAATAATTACATCAAGGAAAAGGAACTCAAAGTATTTATGGAGCCTATTCCTGCCGATAAAGAACAAAAGTTATTGTTGCAGCCATCGCAAGCAAAAAATTACGAATTTGCTTTTGAAGTAGCCTTAAAGCCTAACATAACTGTTAATGCTAAAGATTGTACGGTTGAGCAAATGGAAATTGTAATTAGTGAGGACGATGTTAACGAACACGTTGCAAACCTACGCACCCGCTTTGGACAACGAGTAGACGCAGAAGACCTTATTCAGGATAAGGACATGCTAAATGTTACTTTTATAGAAGTAAACGAGGAAGGAGAAGCAGTTGAAGACGGTATTAACAAAGAAACCGCCTTATTTGTAGAATACTTTAACGAAGATGTACAAGATGAACTGCTAGACATGAAAGCAGGAGATAGCAGAAACATTAAGCCTTTCGATGATTTAAAGAAAGACGAAGATGCTGTTGCTAGTGTTGTTTTAGGGATAAAAGAAGTAGTGGATATGGAAGCCCTACAAGCAAAATCCTTTAAAATGAACATCGACAAAGTAAGTCGCATGGCACCTGCTAGTTTAGATGCCGACTTTTTTGGCAAATTATTTCCACAAGAAGATTTAGAAAGTACTGGCGTAATTACCGAACAAGATTTTCGCACCCGTATTAAAGAAGAAATGAGCAAAGCCTACAAAGAGGCTACTAACAATCGGTTTTACGAAGACATTAGAACGGCTCTTATCAGCAACGTTTCAATGGAATTGCCAACCGATTTTCTAAAAAAATACCTTTTACTACAAAACAAAGAAACAACACCCGAAATATTAGAAGTTGAGTATCCTACAGTAGAAGAAAGTATTAAATGGTCCTTAATTAGAAATCAAATTAGCGAAGACCATAAAATAGAGTTAAGCCCAGAACAAGTAGAAGATAAAGCTTTAGAAGATATTCAAAACTATTTTCAAAAAAGCATGGGCTATATTCCTTTAGATGCCGACTACGACCCATTGGTAAAACAACAGTTACAAAACGAAGAATATCGTACCAAATTGGTAACTAATATGGTAGAGGAAAAGGTAATGGATGTTTTAAAGAAAGAAGTAAGTGTTACCGAAAAACAAATGCCCCTTGCCGATTTTATTAAGCTTACCGAAAAAGAACGAGACGAAGCAAATGAAAAAGCAAAAGCTATCCGAGAAGCTGCTGAAAACAAAGCAGTAACAGCAGATGTGGAGTAGTTCGTATTCATAGTAGGTATTTAGACGGCTTTGCTGCGCTATGCCATTTTCAAAAATGTTAGAC
>JAHDBT010000146.1 GCA_020630215.1 Bacteroidota bacterium | reverse complement strand
TTACTTACTCCAACTTATTTATCTTTCTAAGCACCTGCTGCCCATCAATCTCAAATAAAAGCAAATACATCCCATTTGCAAAACTAGATAAATCAACAAGTAATTGTTTGCCTTGGACTTGGGGGTAAAGGAGTACTTCTTCGCCTAAAATATTGTAAATACGAATGTTGATATTTGCAGCTGCGAGTTCCTCGTTAAAGTCAATTAAAAATTGTCCTCTTGTAGGGTTAGGATATATGTTGATGGCCTGGTTTAGTACATCTGGCTCTTTAATAGAGGTTGGGTAAGTAGCACCAGGATAAGTGGCGTTTACTACACAATCATTTGCATCTGTAATTTGTACACTTATAGTACCATTTTCGTTAAAAGATATGGTGGGAGTCTCGTCTCCATTATTCCACTCATAATAATAATTCCCCTCAGCATCAGGAGTGCCCCCCTCAATTGTTACACTAGCTGTAAAGTTTACACCATTATAAATAGACTGGATGGAGGCATTAAAAATAGGGGTTGTAACCATAAATTCTTCTAATAAACAAGTTATTGTATCCTCACCAGATTGGTAGCCGATGTAAATAGAATGTGTGCCAAGTGCTAATTGTGGAAACTCATCATTGGGAGTAAATTCAATGCCATCAGTAGAAAAAAGCGGAGGATTAAGAATGGCAGATAAATTAAGACCATTGGTGGAAATGGGTTCAACATATATGGAGAATCCATTAACCGTATCGCAAGTGCTTATTAAGTCTTGTAATGCATTAATTTCATAGTTAATGACATCGCAAAAATTAACATCGCAATCTTCGCCATTTATAGTTGCCAAAAGGGTATCGCAACCAAAACTATCGGTAACTGTCCATTCGTAAATTGGGTTGATTAAGTCATTGAGGGTAAAATCATTGCCAGTAATAAGTTCACCATTAACTAAGTAGGGAGCTTTGCCACCAGTTATGGTAATGCTTGCACTATAAGAAGCAATATCGCAAATAATGCTAGGCGGACTAATGGTTAGTGGTTCTAGTATTTGTATTTGTAAGGTTTCGCTTACCGCAGGACAAAAATCGGTTTCATTACTGTTGTAAGTAATATTGTAGGTAGTAATGCTTTCATCTTCTGGAAAAAATACCGTGCCTGCTATAACACCATTGCCTTCCCATTGTCCTACAGAAGAAGGTGTGTTTATAAAGGTACTTAGTTCTAATACGGTTGCTTTGCATATTTCCACACTATTTTGAGTTAGACTAATTGGCGGCAATGGTATGATAGTTAGTTCAAAAAGGGCATCATTTGTACAGTCCAATTCGGTTACCCTATATACTAGCGATAAGGTGGTTTGCGCTTCATAATTGGAAGGATTAATGCTGGTAATGGGGGTGTTGTCTAGTAGCCATTCGCCATTTTCTCCTGTAATAATATAGTCGCTTTCCGCTAAATTAATGGTGTTGCTATTGGCACATAGGGTGTCAGTAGGCATCACTGCTACTATTGGTAAATCGGTTGCGTCAATTGTAATGGTTAATTCGTTGCTACAGTTAGTTTCGTCGGTTACGGTTACGGTGTAAATGCCACCTGCTACATTGCTAATTGATGGGGTGTTTAAGGTGGCATCATGACTCCAGGTGTAGGTGTAAGCACCTGTTCCTCCTGTTGCGGTTAGGGTAGCTGTACCACCGTCTTGCCCACAAGCAGGAGTAACATTTTCTTCAAATATTTCTAATGCACTACAATTACTACAGCTTATATCGTCTATTGCTAAAATTGTTACATTTAACGTGTCAGTATCATCGCAGTTGCTTATGCCAGAAGCGAGGTAATATTCGTAATTACCTGCTGTTAAGGTACTAGGATTGATGCTTGTTAAATCGGTGTTTCCTAGTTCATCGCTCCAAGTGCCGGTGCCTTCACTTACTAGGTTGTTTAAATCTGTAATTGCATCATTAGGGCAAAGTGTTAAGGTGTTTGTGCTTAGTGTAATAATCGTCATTTCATTTACAAATATCTCCTCATTTACCTCGGCTGTTAAACAAGTGCTGTTAACAGAGTAGGTGATATTCGTACTTCCCAATGTCACCAAACTAGGATTAAACTCGCCACTTGTATTACTACTTCCTTCTACGCCTGTTCCTGACCAAGTACCGCCTGCAACATTTGCGGTTAGAAAAATATTTTCGTCGTTTATACATAACGGAGTAACCGAATTAATAGCTAAACTAGGTGGGGTGTTATTAACAGTAATACTAGTAGTAGCCGTAAAGGTATTACTGCAACCATCGGTAATTGTTACGGTGTAATCGGTATCGGTACTAGGATTTACGGTGATGGTTTCAGTCATAAATTCACCCACATCCCACGCATAGGTGTAAGGAGGGAAATCCATATTGTGGGAGACATTTATGCTTGCCGTTTCACCTGTGCAAATAGTACTAGGAGGAGTAATTGTTGGATTGATATGGTATGGAACGGTAAAGGAATAATAACCTTCTAAAGCCATATCTGCATTACCTTCTGCTAGATCTTGAATGTCGGTCAAAGTGTTAGGGAGGGTAATGTTGGCGCAATAGTTAATACCCCAAACTTCGTACTCCCCATCAGGAGGTGTGTTAAAGTAACCGTCTACAGCAGTTGCTACAATTAATTCACTTTCGATGTTGTATAGTAGATAGGTTTGATAGGCATTAAAATAGAAACCCGTATTGTAGAAATCGGCAAAAGTACCTGTAATACAATCAGGAAAGAAACTTCCAAAGTTAGCGAAACAATCTAGCGTGCTACAACTTGTTTCTATAGGAATACTTGCTTCATTTTGACAAGCAACTAAATCGCTGGTAACTTGAATATTAGCTACCGAATTATTAGCAAAATCTATGGTATCGGTGGCAGTAATACTATCTGCAAGCATTACTGTATAAGGTGGTTCGCCAAGTAAAGAACCGCTGATAATGGGGTAGTTAATTTCGTAATTGCCTCCTGTGCCGCCATTAATGGTTAGTTGTATAAAGTTGCCAGTTAGAGTATCGCTTTCTATACAGATGTTTTCGGCATCTACAAGGAGTTGGTTTTCTACGGTGATGGTAACGCTGTCTTGCACTTCGCAGGATAAGGTGCTGTTGGTGATGGTTACGTAGTAGGTTGTTGTTGTGGATGGGGTGACGGTAATGGAGGGTGTTATTTCTTCAGTACTCCATATTTGGGAGGTGCCGCCTGTGGTGGTTAAAGTGGTGCTTTGGGTGTTGCAGATGGTGTGGTTGGGGGTTAGGGTTAGGGGGCAGTTTGCTGTATTACAATTAGAGGCTTCTTCAATAATAATTGTTTGATTACTTACTGCATCAGGGCAATCGGTAGCTCCTGTAATAGTGTAGGTTAAGGTATAATTACCTGCGGCTAATCCGTTGGCATCAAAAACACTACTTAGGTCAATAGGGCTTCCAGGTGCATTTGTTGACCATGTTCCACCTAGATTTCCTATTACTAGTGTTGTTAAATCTAGGGTGCTGCCTACTTGGTTACAAAGGCTTTCAGGGGCAATTGTTGTCGCATCTTCGGTACAGTTGGCAGGGCAATTTACTATAGTAATATTTTGTGTCATTACTGCCTCCATACAAGGGCTAGTTCCAACAACACTATAGGTGATGGTAAAATTTCCTTCTGGTAGTCCTTGTGCATCAAAAACATTGTTTACATCAATAGGGTTATTAGGTGCATTCGTTGACCATGTTCCACCTGCATTTCCTGTTACGAGCGTTGTTAAATCTATGGTAAAGACATTGTCTTGTACATCGTTATTACATAAGTTTCCTGGGGGGGCATTAATGCTGGCATTTGGGGCAGCTATTATGTTGATGGTTTGATTACTTACTGCATCAGGGCAATCAGTAGCTCCTGCAATAGTGTAGGTTAAGGTATAATTACCTGCGGCTAATCCGTTGGCATCAAAAACACTACTTAGGTCAATAGGGCTTCCAGGTGCATTTGTTGACCATGTTCCACCTAGATTTCCTATTACTAGTGTTGTTAAATCTAGGGTGCTGCCTACTTGGTTACAAAGGCTTTCAGGGGCAATTGTTGTCGCATCTTCGGTACAGTTGGCAGGGCAATTTACTATAGTAATATTTTGTGTCATTACTGCCTCCATACAAGGGCTAGTTCCAACAACACTATAGGTGATGGTAAAATTTCCTTCTGGTAGTCCTTGTGCATCAAAAACATTGTTTACATCAATAGGGTTATTAGGTGCATTCGTTGACCATGTTCCACCTGCATTTCCTGTTACGAGCGTTGTTAAATCTATGGTAAAGACATTGTCTTGTACATCGTTATTACATAAGTTTCCAGGGGGGGCATCAATACTAGCATTTGGGGCAGTTGTTACGGTAATATTTATAGTGGCATCACTATCGCAAGCACCTGTTCCTGTAGAAATGGTAAAATCTGTTGTAGTGCCATCTGCTACAAATGTTGGGTCGAAAGTTGTTGCGGAACTGCCGTTGCTATCTGTCCATATTCCTGAACCAGTATCTATGTAATCGTCTAAAGTAATTGTGCCTGCGTTTGAACAAATATTATCAGTACTAGTGTTGAGGGTAATATCATTTTGTGTCATAACGGTAATACTTAGGGTTTCGCTATTATCGCAAGGTCCCATACCAGAAGAGAACATTAAATCAACAGTTGCACTTCCACTTACTGTAGATGGGTCGAAATCAGTAATGGTTGATCCGCCTTCATTTGTCCAAGCGCCAGTACCAGTAGCCTCATAATCTGTTAGGGTGATGGGAGCATCGCCTGTACATAAGTCGAGGGTGTTTTGGGTAAGAGTGAGGTCTTGCGTTTCTTCAAAAGTAATGTCTACAAAAATTTCTTGGTTACAAGGGTCATCAATAGATGTCCAAAAGAAGGTGTAAGTGCCATATTCGGTTACGGTAACTTCTGTTACTGGATCAGCGGTATCTACAAAAGCAGCGGTGCCGCTAGTTGGAGCAACATCCGTATCCCATATGCCATCTCCAGACGAAATACCTTGTAGGGTATAGGTTAATCCACAAGTGCTATCGTCGGGACCTGCTTCGGCGGTTGGTTCGGTAATGGTTAGTATTTGCTGACTTGTTGCTTGTGTACAAGGTGCAGTACCTGTAACAGTATAAGTTAGCGTATAAGTGCCAGGTGTAATATCTGTTGCATCAAATTCATTACCTGCATCAATTGGAGTTGAGCCACTAGGACAATCATCGCAAGTCCATACGCCTTCTAGTTCACCCGTAATATAAAAGTCTAAGTCAATAAATATATTACCATTGGTAGCTAGTGTGTTACATAAATATTCGTTTATTGGGAGTGTAGAAGCATCGGGTGTTTCAGTAACGGTGATGTTAAAGGGAGAGGTCAAACCACAAGAACCTGTTTCCATAAAGGTAAAAGGAATGGGCGTATCAAAAGGGCCACTACTAGGGTCGAAGCTTGTTACAGTTGCGCCGCTTCCATCTTCCCAAGTGCCCGTTCCTGTTGTTACATAATCATCGAGGTTAATTGGGGCATCGCTCGAACAAACGGTGGGATCGGGAGCTAGTTCGCTGGTTGCGGCTGTTATACTAATGGTAATAGTTGCTTCGGCGTGGTTACAAGCACTAGCATCGGGTACACCTCCTATGCAAGCACCAAGCGAGTAGGTGGTTACGCCTCCTACTTCAAAAGCTTCACAACTATTATTATAAGTTGTACCATCGCAACCACAAACAGGTGCAACAATGGGAGGGCAAATATTACCTCCTAGCGTAATCATGCAAGAAGCCGTAAAAGTAAGTACTACATCTCCTGTTAATCCAGTTGGGTCAAACATACCATTTGCATCTACACCCATTCCAGACCAAGTACCTTCGGCAGAACCTGGAGCAATATAATTGTTTAAATCGGGCATCGCTGAGTCACAAATAGATAAGGTGGTTTCGGTTAAAGATACGGTTGGGGGTGCTAGTACATTAATGATTAAATCTTCTGTACTGATACAGGGGGTAGTTCCTACGGAGTAGGTGATGGTATATGGTCCGCCTCCTGCTAATCCGCTAGGATCAAAAATACCTGCTGCATCTACGCCCATACCCGACCAAGTGCCGCCTGTAGGACTGTCAATGGCAAGGCTGTAATCGAAAGGAGCATCGCATTCAAAAATATCGGTGGCTATTGCATTTATAATGATGGGAGGGGCAGCAGTTACTTCAAATTGTTGGGTTAAATCATGACTACAGCTAGTGCTATTGGTAACAGTAAGGGTAATATCGTACATGCCAGGTGTTAAGCTTGATAAGGTTAGATTAGCACCTACGTCGTTGCTTGTAGTGCTTGTGCTTGTATTGGTGATTTCCCAATCGTAGATAGCCCCAGCATCCGTGCCAGTAGTAGGGGCTGCATCTAGTATAACATCTGTTCCTTCACAAGGAGTTGGTTCTGAAATGGTGAATCCAGCGGTAGGTGCAAGTGCTATAGTAGCAGTAATGCTTTCATTGTTATTACAGCCATTATCGTCAAACACTTCTAAAAAGATGAAGTAGTCGCCGGTCATGTCGAAAGTTAAATCAATGAATACCGAGTTAGGATCTGGAAGTACCGCCTCATTGCCAGATGGGTCTTCGATATACCATTCGTAAGTAGCGGCAAAGTCATCGCTCGAAGCGGTAATAGTTTCGGTATTGTCCAAGCAAAAATTTGCAGCGCCAGGATCGATCATGGCAGTTGGTAAAGGTAGGTAATATCTACGGGTACAATACAACTTGGTCCTGCACAATCCGTATCAGCAGATTGTACGTAGATGGTGGTATTGGTAAAGGTACCATCACTATAGGTAATATCGGGGCTTGCGGTAGTGGAGGTTGCAAAGGGCGTACCTGTACCTGCTGCGTTGGTATACCAGTTTAAAGTAACGCCATTTCCTATGGTTGTAACGGGGATAGTAACAGGGTTTTCTCCTACACAAAATTCGGTATTCCCAATTTCGGGAGGGGTTTGGTCACATGCTTGTCCAGAAGGTTGAATAAAACCTGTATTGCAGTCAATGTCTACTAAAATGCCAGTTGTGGTTTCAGTTCCACTTACCTCAAATCCAACACCATCGCCTCCAGAGTTAGGGATATAGTTTACTGTATAATCATCGCAAGATACTGTTGTGTTGCAGCCGTCTGATACGGTTCCGAAAGATAACTCGACAGTACGGTCGGTATCATTGCTATTCGTAAATTTCCCTTGTCCAACACAGTCATTTTTAAAAATTACATAGATAGGCCCTTGACCGCAATAGCTATCAAAGTTATATGGATAATAGGAACCTGCAAAAGGTTCGGGCCAACAAACACCACCAGAAAAAACAATTACTGTTGCATCTGCAGGAATAATATTGGAGGTTGGGGAAAATAATAAATTACCTTCAGCACATCCTGCAATTAAATTGAAAAAGTTCACCCTATCAGGATTAGTGCTAAAACCATTATTTACGTTTGCACCAGAAGTAGCTAACTGTGATACTACAGGCGCAGGACAACTAGCATCCCCCTGTATACAAAACCCATTGGTTGTTTCATAAAGATTGCCACCACCACCACCTGATAAAGCAGACCAAGCAATAGTCAACTCATTGAGGTCATAGGCATAAGCTCCTGTTTTAAAAACAAGCATTTCATTGAAGCCCTCATAACCGCCGTCTCCACAAGCATCTACTAAAAAGCCATTTAGTTCAGGACAACTAGCCGCATAGCAATAAGTTATGCTTGTAAAACTTAATAATGAATAAATAACAACTAAAAATAACTTCCTCATAACAATAAAATTTTTCAATAAAATATATAAACACAAGCCCAAAAAATTACCTAATAACCGTAATATTCCCCCTAATCATCTCCTCTTTCCCATCACAAACATACTTAATAAAAAACGGATAAACCCCCATCGTTAAACTCTCCCCTTTAAAAGTGCCATCCCATTCAAAATTGGATTCAGTAGTTTCAAAAACGAGCTTGCCCCAGCGGTTGTAAATTCTTAGTAGGTTAAACTCGTCAAAACCTTGTTGGTTAATGCGGTAAGTGTCGTTAAAGCCATCTCCGTTAGGCGAAAAGGCATTGGGGACTTGTAAGCCCGTATCGCAACCACGGTAGGTGAGTGTTACCTCGTCGCTTGCGGTGCAGCCGGCTAGGTTGCTTGCTAGGGCGGTGTAGGTCGTGGTGCTGGTGATGCTTGCACTTGGCATGGCAATCGCTGCGTCGTCTAATCCTTCAGCAGGGGTCCATTGGATGCTGGTGAAATCTCCTGTGGCGTTGAGGTTTACTATTTCTCCTTTTTTTACGATTTGATCTTCGCCTGCATTGATGCTAGGAGCTGCTTGCACGTTTACCGTTGTTTGTAATAGACTGGTACAGCCATTGGCTTCGGTTACTAGTACTTCGTAATTGTAAACGCCAGCACTAGTACTAAAAAGTGGGGTAGGGCAGTTGGTGCAATTCAATCCGCTGCTGGGTTGCCAATCGTAGCTGGGGGTGTCGGTGCTGTTAAAACCTTCTACGCTTAAAAGCAGGTCTTCGTACTCGCAGATGGTATGCTCAGGAATGGTGCTTAATGGACGGCTTTCTTTTACGGTGATGGTGAGCATATCTGTAACGGTACAACCATTGTCGTCGATGGTAACGGTGTAGGTGGTGGTGCTGCTAGGGGTGGCTATCGGATTAAGGATGCTTGGGTCGGAAAGTCCATCGGTTGGCGACCAAGTGATGGCTAATGGGGTAGTGGGGGCAGTACCACATACGTCCATTCGAATGAGGGGGCGTTTGTTGCTTGGGTTGGGTTCGCTTAGGGTGCAGCCTGTTGTGCCGTGGTCGTAAGCAGATACAACAGTGTTGCCTAAAGTGGGTACATACGCAACTTCATCTTTGTAAAGCCAAGCATCATTGTCAAAACAGATTTCTACAATTAAATTACTGTGGCCATCCCAGTCGTAGGCATTGTCTAATTGGTGCATGTTCCAGCCTGCTAAGGTGTTGTAGGCGGCATTGTTGTAAACGGTGCTTAAACCTGTTTCAAAATTGGCGATGGTAACGTTATCGGTGCAACCTATTTTGATGGTGAAATTATGGTAGGGTTCGTTGCTGTATTTGGCATTTACCTTAAAACCTAATGCGGTAATCGTACCTGGAATAACGCCTGCGTTTAATAAGTCGGCTCTGGTATAAAGTAGTTGTATGCGAGCATCTTCCCAGGAGCCATTGTAAGGCGTTGGCCCGTCTTCACTTCCGCCGTCTGGACCAGCGCCTACGGTCGTAATGCGTCCAGTACCAACACATCCAGCGGTATTAATTCCGCAGGGTTGTAGCTGTATGGGGGCGGCTACAATTTCGGTGGTTTCGTTGGTGCAAATACTATCGTTGATGGCATATAATTCTAAATCAACTAAAGTGCCGTCTATAGCTACAGTCGTATTGGCTATTTGGCTGCATCCTGTGGCTAAAGAGGTAACCGTAACCGTATACGTGGTAGTTTCTAGCGGCTTTGCAAATGGGGTGGCAATATTACTATCACTTAAAGTGTTGCTAGGCGACCAATCATAGGTGTAATTGGTATCATCTGTTATTGCTTCAATTATTAGGCTATCGTTAGGGCATATGCTCGCATTGGGACTGGTAGATAAATTAAAATCGGTGGTTACATTAACTGTAATTTCATCGGTGCCGCCGCATTGGTTGGTTACGGTATAGGTAGTAGTAGTAGCAGGGCTAAAGGCAACTACCGAACCATTGGGTTCTATAAGGTTGAGTCCTTCTGTTGGCGACCACGAAAAGTCATCGCCACCACTCATTTGTAGCTGTATGGGTTCATTGCAATAGGTAATATCCTCACCAGCATCAGGATTAAGATATACTTCTATATCAAAAGTATATACATAATTAGAAGTGATGGGGCAGGCATTATCGGAGGCACTTACAATGAGTGTATGGAAACCTGTGTCTAGGGGAGAAGGCAGCCATTCAAAGGTGGTTGTTAAGGGATTGGTTGTACCAGCAATTTCTTCTAACGTAGCTCCAGAGAAGTTGCTGAGATTACTTGTTAGAATAATATCATCAGCAGGATTAATGTCTTCGGCAACAATGTCAATAGTTACAAATTGTCCAATGCAGGTTTGATAAACATTATTGTCTTCGTTAATAGTAACTTGGTTGTTGTTACAGTCTAAAACAATTACTTCTACGTCACGCATGGTAGAACCTACAAATTCGCCATCTCTAAATTCTTCTACTAAAATAGTTACAACGCTTACTTGTTGGGCATCGGGGGTAAAGGTAATGGTGCCATTGCTGGGGTTAAAATCGTAAAGAATGGTAGATAAGGGTTGGGCGGCCGAAAATCCTGTTTGATAGGCTATGTTGGTGTTAATATTGTCGAGCGGGGTGATGGAGGAAAACACCAGTTCATCACCATCTTCTTCTTCATAAGCTTGACTGAAAATGGAGGGAACCATGCAATAAAAAGGAACGGGTAAGTTGGCGAATTCTGGCGAATTATTGCAGAGTCCATTGGTATTGTTAATGATGGCTTCTACGTGTAAGTTGTATTCGTCGGGAGCTAGTATATTTATAATAGTACTACTTCTACAGCATTCTGTAAAATTTACTTTCCAGTCGTTACAGGTTTCTGGAAGGCTTATGATTCCCTGATATTTAAATCTTTTTACCCCTGGTAGTGTTCCACCATTACAACTACTGCTATCGGCTGCTAAGTATAAGTCGCAAAGTGGCGATACTTCTACATTAGAGCCTGTTACTTGCGGCAAGTATATATCGGGCATTAAAATACCACAACTGTTTGATTGTACATTAATTAATGCATTGGTAGGCGGGTTTTCGCTACTAGCACAATCGTAGTAAAAGTTAAGGGTAATTTCGTAGTCACTAGCTCCCATGCATTTATAACTTAAATCCATACCCATTGCATGAGAAGCATAGGTTTGTTGGGTATTAACATACATAAATAAAGCTAAAATTACAGTTGCTTGAAATGTAATTCTAAAAATTGATTGAGTTGAAATGTTTAATAAAGTGTTCATTTTATATATAGTTTAAGTGATTAATTGAATTTTAGGTTTGCAGATATGAAACGATTAAATCTTATTTATTTTTTTAATAAAATGTTGAGCGTCTAATTCAAAATGTATGATATAGAGTCCATCTGCAAAATTGGATAAATTAATACTGATATTTGGTTTTTGTTCAGAAGAATAGGTGTTTAGTAAATCACCTAGTATGTTGTATATTTTTATGTTAATGTTTTCTTTTTTAAGCTGATTGTTAAACTCTATATTAAATTTGTCGCTTGTTGGATTGGGATAAACGTGTATATTGTTTTCTGAAAATAAATTAGAAGGAATGCCTACTGGATAATCAGGTCTTGCATTGGTTAATATGGCATAGCAATTATCGTAATCAAAAATTTGTACAGAAATTTCTTGGATGGTATCCGTAACAAGAATATAACTGGATTCGTCTCCGCTTTCTGTCCAAAAATAGGCGTAAGGAGGAGTTCCGCCAGAAACATCTGCTGTTGCTTCCCAATTGCTTGTACCATAGGCAAATGTAATCGTACCGCCTAAAGTTTTTTTGTTTACGGTAATAGTATCTAACCAAACATTCTCGCAATACTGGGAGGTAGCCCAAACATCATAGGTGTCGGGAGGGAGGTCGTGAAATTCACACAAGGTATCTGTTGTTTGATAAGCGGTATTTTGTCCTGTAATGGTACAAATATAAGTTTGGCTTATCTGGTTAAAAGGAATCGTTACCGAGAAGCCATTATCGCAGGGCGTATCTTCAAAAAAATTGGCACTTCCATTTATATCACAATTGTTACAAATGGGTGCTGGACCTATCAGCTCTAAATTACAGTTGTTACTATCGCTGATTAAAAAAGTATAAGGGGTATTAATGGGTATGGTTTCGCTAATAAATTGCTCGCCATTATTTATAACACCAGTATTTACGCCTTGCGTAATGGTGTAAGGGGCGGCACCTCCTGATAAGGTGAATTGTATATTGTAAGTGCTATCAGTACAAGTAAAGAAATTTTCGTTGGTCTCAATATCACTTGTTAATGGAGGCAAAATCTCGATGTCTATTGTTTCACTTGTGTTTCCACATACGGCATTTACATCTTCAGGTATTTGGTAGCTTATTTGATAAATTCCTATAGAACTGGTAAAAGGATAAAACTCATTGCCAATAAACACCCCACCATCAGTAGTCCAATTTCCAGGTGTACTGTTACTAAGTATTGGTGTTAAATCAATACTAGTTGTTCCAAAGCAAAGAGGAGCATCTAGTGCTAGTAGTGTTACGGCTGGTGCTGCTACAATTTCTATTGGGTGACTGGTACTGATGGTGTCACAGCCATTTTCTATTATGGTATAGGTAATGGTATAGTTGCCAGTTAAACCTTCTGGATTAAAAATATGGTCATCGGTAATTGTTCCATCAGGAGCATCGGTTGTCCAGATTCCTCCTGCATTATCGGGTAGTAAGGTGCTTAAATTAAGATTGCTGCCCTCATTATTACATAAGGGAGTTGGCGCATTAAAATTAAGTGCTTCTATACAATCTGGACAATAACTTACCATAATAATTTGACTACTACTTATATCTGGACATCCTGCACTACCTGCTATAGTATAGGTAATATCGAAATCATCAGGGGTTAATCCTTCGGCATTAAAAATGTTATTCACATCAATCGTTCCGTCTGGCGCATTTGTTGTCCAGGTGCCGCCTGTATCACCTGTAACTAGGGTGTTTAAATCTAGGGATAGGATGTTGGTTGGTAAATCATTATTACAGAGAGAATACGGAGGAGGCATGGTACTAGCATCTTCTAAACAATCAGGGGGACAGTTTACCACAGTAATGCTTTGGCTACTACTTACATCTGGACATTCCAAATTACCTGCTACCGTATAAGTGATGTCGAAATCACCAGGGGTTAATCCTTCGGCATTAAAAATGTTATTCACATCAATCGTTCCGTCTGGCGCATTTGTTGTCCAGGTGCCGCCTGTATCACCTGTAACTAGGGTGTTTAAATCTAGGGATAGGATGTTGGTTGGTAAATCATTATTGCAGAGGGTAGGAGGTAGGGAGGTATTTGCATTTGGTATTGGTAAAACCGTAATTTCAATAGCACTATTAAAAACATTACCACAATCGTCTGTAATATTAACCGTATAGGTGCTAGTTGTTGTTGGACTTACAGTGATGGTCGTATTTGTTTCACCAGCTACATTCCATTGGTAAGTATAATCAAAAAAGTTATCATGATTAAGTGTTAGGATGGCAGATTCTCCTATGCAAATGCTGCTATTATCGGTGCTGATAGTAGCGTTAATAGTATGAGGGATTTCTAATAAAAAAGGCTCTGTTAAGTCTATGTCTGGATTATCATCAGCTAGTGCTTGTATATCTGGAAAAGCAGTAGGTAAAACAATGTTTGAGCAGTAGTTAAGCCCATATACTTCGTAGCTACCATTACTAAGATTTTCAAAATATCCATTGCTTGCCATGTCAACGATTGTTAAGGTGGCAGGGTCGTATAAAATGTAGGTTTGGTAGGCATTAAAATAGAAACCTGTATTATAGAAATCAGCGTAAGTATTGGTAATACATTCAGGGTATAGATTACCGAAATTAGCAACACAATAAAAATCTTCTATACAGATGGTTTGGAAAGGAGTGCTAACGGTATTTTGGCAAGATTCTAAGTTGCTTGTTACTTCCACATGTGCAACATCATAATTAGCAAATCCTATGGTATCTAGTGGTGTTATGGTATCGGCAATTAAAAAAACGTAGGGCGGAAATTCGGTTAAATCGCCACTAACAATTGGGTAATTAATTTCATAATCTCCATCCCCGCCATTAATGGTTACTTGCACAAAGTGGCCATTCAGGGTATCGCTTTCTATACATATACTTTCTAAGCTTACCAGCAGTTCCTCTTCAACAGTAATGGTAACCATATCAACGACTTCACAAGCTAATGCGGCATTGCTAATTGTAACTGCATAAGTAGTCGTAGTTGCTGGAATAACAGTAACCGCCTGTGTTGTTGCGCCCGTACTCCATTGGTACATATCGCCTCCTATAGCAGATATAGTGGTCGTTTGCCCATTGCAAATAGTATGGTCTGGGCTGGCAAATAAATTGCAATTACTTACACAGTCCGTAAGTGGAATTGGTTGAGTAATAGTACAGCCATTAATATCTGTTACGGTTACTTCGTATTCTCCTGGCGCAATATTATTAGCTTGCGGATTATCTAAGTTTAGGTCGTGGCTCCATGCATAGCTAAAGGGAGGAGTACCACCTA
Source organism: Bacteroidota bacterium (assembly GCA_020630215.1). Taxonomy (GTDB): domain Bacteria; phylum Bacteroidota; class Bacteroidia; order Chitinophagales; family UBA2359; genus JAHDBT01. The sequence goes on along the minus strand of JAHDBT010000146.1, from coordinate 45 downwards.
TTGCTGCTATGGTAATACTGCCATTTGATTCTCCACAGGTGGCAT
>JAHDBT010000745.1 GCA_020630215.1 Bacteroidota bacterium | reverse complement strand
TGATGAGCCTACTAAAAAACAACGGCTACCAAACCAATTTTTACTACGGAGGCCCCGGCACATTCGATAAAAAGCATATCTTTCTTGAACGCCAGAAGCTAGATTATAAACAAAGCTCCACGTACTTTGACCGAACAGGAAACTACAGCAAAATGATGGGCAACGAAAAAGGATTTACTTGGGGTTATGGCGATAAAGATGTGTTTAAAGAATCGTTTAAGGTAATGGATAAACGAAATAATACCCAACCTAAAATGGATACTTACTTAACGCTTACCATGCACGAACCTTTTTTATTTGACGAGCAAGAAATTTATTACGAAAAATTTGAAGCTCGTTTAAAAGAATTAAATATTCCAGCCGAAGACAAAGAAAAATACGAAAAATATCGCCAGCAATATGCCGCCATTATGTACACCGATGATGCCATAAAAGATTTAATTACCACCTACAAAAAACGACCAGAATTTGAAAATACAATATTTGTTATTACAGGCGATCACCGCATGGGCGTAATTCCGCAAGTAACCAAAATTGATCGTTACCGAGTACCATTTATGGTGTATTCTCCTATGTTAAAAAAAGCAGCACGTTTTAAATCTGTGTCTACACATGCAGATGTTACGCCTAGCTTTTTGGCATTTCTAAAAAATAATTACCCATTAAATTTCCCCGAGCAAGTGCATTGGTTAGGCGATGGATTAGATGTTGCCACAGAATTTAGAAACACCAATAGCATTGCCTTAATGAGAAACAAAAGCGAATTAATTGACTACCTCGACGGCGAGTATTATTTAGCTGCTAACCAATTATTTAAATTGCGTCCTAATTTAAATTTAGCTCCTTATAATGACGAAGTAATTAAAAATAAATTGCAAAAAAAATTAAACGATTTTAAATCCATTAATAATTATGTTTGCCACAATGATAAATTATTACCTCACGAATTAATTCAGCATAAATTTGTTAAGAAAACAAAGTTAAACATATATGATACGTTAGAAGTGGAGCAATTGTTTGCACTAGCAAAAGAAAAATCAATACAAGATAATAGGGATGAAGCTAGGGAGATTTGCAATTATATTTTAACCGAATTACCCGACTACCACGATGTTCGCACCCTACTAGGACGCACGCATTCTTGGGATAAAAACTACGGACAAGCGAGAAAAGAATTTAAACAAGTTATTACCAAATTGCCCACTTATGAGGATGCCTATATTGCCTTAATGGATGTAGAATTATGGAGTAAAAACCCCAAGGATGCGCTAGTAGTTGCCGAGGATGGATTAACGTATTTACCCAATAGCGAAGGCATCAAAATGCGCCAACAAAAAGCCCTTAATTTACTAGCAAGACTAGAAAAAACGCCTACCTTAGCCAGCGTGCCTAAAGTAGTAGTAGCAACGGGCATTCCAGAGTACACGCATATTAACTCCCTCATTAACAGCCGATTAAATACCGATGAGCTATTTGAACTAGCCCGACAATTAGCCTTTAACGGTAAAAGGGAAGATGCCCGTGCCGTATGCCAACACATTTTAAAAACCGCCCCCAATTACCACGATGTACGTATACTAATGGCCCGCACCTACGCCTGGGACAAACAACACAACAATGCCCGACAAGCATTAAATTACGTGCTACACAATAAACCCAATTACAAAGACGCTGCAAGCGCATTAATTGACACCGAAATATGGAGCAATCACCTAGCCGCCGCCGTTGATGTAGCCGATAAAATGATACGCTATTATCCAGCCGATGAAAACTTATTACTGAAAAAAGCCAAAGCATTAACTAAAATGAACCGCTACACCGAAGCCATTGAAGTACTAGATTGTTTACACGAAATTAATCCCAATAACGAAAAGGAAAAACAATTACGGAAGCAATTAATTAAGGCGACTTAGAGGATTTAAAATTTAGAATCGAAGATTTAGAACTTAAAATTTATTTACCTGCTGGCGATTTAGGAGGGTTGATTTTTGATATGTGATTCTTGAATTTTGATTTTTTTTCTGCTGGCGATTTTTCCCACGAAGTTTCACAAGGTTTTTCACTAAGTTGTACGGAGTTTTATATGCTGGCGATTTAGGAGGTTTGAAATTTGCTTATTTGCCTATTAAATTCAAGGGTTACAATGTCGGTCATTCCTACGGAATTGAAACATTAATATGTTGAAAATTTTTATTTGATAATTGGACATTAAAAAGCTTGGTTACTATTTGAAAATTGTGATTTAATCATTGGACATTAAAAAGTTTGGTTATTATTTGAAAA
>JAHDBT010000145.1 GCA_020630215.1 Bacteroidota bacterium | reverse complement strand
AGATAAGGCATGTCCATACCCTCTACCAACTACCCTCTACCAACTACCAACTACCCTCTACTAACTACTAACTACTAACTCAAAATATCGCTTTCAATAGCACTTTGCACTTTGTATACTTGTTGGTAAAAACCTTCCTCTTTCACTAAGTCTTCGTGTTTACCATGTTGCGCTACGCTTCCATCTTCTAGCACAATAATATTATTGGCGTATTGAATGGAGGTCATGCGGTGGGCGATAACGAAGGTGGTTTTACCATTTAAGTATCGTTGTAATGCTTGTTGAATATCGTATTCGGTTTCGGTATCTACAGCACTTGTGGCATCATCTAGTACAAGTACATCTGGGTTTTCTAGGAGGGTACGTGCTAGGGCTACTCGTTGTTTTTGTCCACCAGAAAGGGTTACGCCTTTTTCACCAACTACGGTATCGTAACCATCGGCAAAAACGTGCATGATGTGGTCGATACTAGCGGCTTTGGCGGCGGCAACAATTTCTTCTTCGGTAGCGGTAGGCTTGGCGTATTTAATGTTGTTTTTAATGGTGGTAGAAAACAAAAAGGGCTTTTGTAATACCACACCAATTTTATCTCGCAAATACGCTTTCGAGTAGGTTTTGCTGTCGATGCCATCAATTAATATTTGTCCTTTTTCGGGTTCGTAAAAACGAGCGAGTAAAGCAATAATGGTAGATTTCCCTGCGCCCGTTGGCCCTAGTAAAGCTACTTGGTCGCCAGCGGTTACTTTAAAAGATACGTCCTTTAAAACATGCTCTTCATCGTCTTTGTACTTAAACCAAACGTTTTTAAATTCAATATCTCCTAGTAAACTTTTGTCTTCTTCATAAGTACCGCTGTAGTCCTCTTTATCATCATCTAAAATGGTAGATAAACGCTCAATCGCTACTAAAGCCATACTCATTTGCGACATTACCCGACCAATTCTTCGCATCGGCCAACTTACCATTACAATGTAGGAATAAAAGGCAATGAGTTCGCCTACGGTAATAGCACCGTTGAGGGTAAAAAATCCGCCTGCTAATAAAGAGAGGGTAATTTGTGCGTGGAATAAAAAGTCGGAAATAGGCCAGTATAAGGCGTGTAGGTTTAAGTGTTTGATACCAATTTTAAGCTTTTCCTGATTTTGTTTTTCAAACTTTTCGATTTCAAAATCTTGCTTGGCAAATGCGGTTACCACTCTAATGCCTGCTAGGTTTTCTTCTACAATAGAAGTGAGTTTGTCTTGTTCTGCCTCATGTTTTTTCCATATTTCGCTTTCTTTTTTAAAGAAGAAAAACGATAAGAAAAAAATGAGTGGCACAATAGAAACGGCAATGAGTGCATAGGTAACATGCATGGAAAGCATCATGGCAAAAGAGGTAAAAAACACGGCGAATAACAGAATTACATCTACTACCTGCGAGCCTATAAACTTGCGTACGGTATCCACGTCTCCTGTGCATCGCTGAATCATTTCGCCAGTAGATACTTTGCTGTGAAATTTCATGGGCAAACCCTGAATATGAGCAAATAAATTATCTCGTAAACGCTTGGTTGCTTTCTCAGTACAGTAAGCACTTATAGAACTAGAAGTAAACATAGCGATGCCTCGAATTAAGGAAATACTGAGGTAAATAGCTCCTAGGACTAGTAGTACGCTTGTAACTGTGGAGGTGTTTAAATCGGGTAGAATGTTGTAGATGGTTTGGGCGATAGCATCCTTTGCTTCGGGAACTACACCGCCCCCTTTTTGGAAAAAAGCAATTACGCCATCTATTGCAACTTGCAATACTTTAGGCTCAAACATCCTAAATATGGTAGATAAAATAAGTAGTAAACCCGACAATGCGTAGTAGGGTTTCCATTTACCTAAAATGGCAAATAGTTTTTTAATGTTCGTCATGATTGATTGTGTGTGTATTGTTTCGTCTATAATTTCTATTCTTTCATCAATTAAATCTAGCTAGTTTTTACAGGTACAGAATACAAATCGTCACTTATATTCCTCGATAGTTCGGCATCGTTATTTTATAAGTATAACCATTGTCCTAGGTAATGGTTAATAGTTATGGTTTATATGGTTGATTGATGGGGTTTATTTAATTGGTACATGGTAGTTGGTACATGGTAATTGGTAATTGGTACGGCTTCGCTTCGCTGCGCCTATTAAAGACTAAACTCAATCCGTTAAAAAAATCGCCAGCATATAAAACTGACAGCGAAGCGGTCTGACTGCCAACAATGAGCGAAGCGAATGTGCTGACCACTAAAAAAACAAGCGGACAAATTAAAAAGCTCCTACAAAACCAACTGACTGCTGACAGCGAACGCAGTGAGCGGTCTGACCACTAACCACTAAAAAAAAGCACAAAAAAAACCGCAAACATAAAAAGATGTCTGCGGTTTAAAGCATTGAATTATAATATTTTTCCTATTATAACAGACATTCTATTTTTTTATTCCCATTATCATTATCATCAACACATACGAAAGCCACAACTCCAAAAGGATTGGTATTGTTTCCGCTTACATTATATTGATAACTAAATAAGTTCATAAACTGATTTTGGTGAATAAATTAAAAAATGTTTGTTAAAATAAATAAAACTTGTTTTGGCTGCGCCAACTTTTACTTTCAACAGCTAAGGATTTAAATAAGTTTCCTAAAGTGGAGTTTTTTTTATTTCTAGCAAGAATTGACTAATTTTAATCAATCACTTTCCCTAAAAACCCAAGCAACCATGAACTACCAAAACTTATTTCCCATTCTCCTTTTCCTACTAGCCACCACCTTTTACCTACAAGCCCAAACCAGCCCTCTAGCACCTTATCACAGCGAAAGTGCTTACACTTACATTTATAAACTGACCAACGAGCAAGCCAGTCAAATTTATGAGAAAGATAAAATTGATATTAAAAATGGAAGTTATTTTACCCAATTAATTGATTCCTTCGCTAGAAATAATTCGATTCCTAGCCTAGCAAATGGGCATTATTTATTGATTAAAGCGGAGGAACATCTTATCCGTACAACAATTAAAACGGCGACTACTTTTGTGGTAAATGTACTAAACGATTATAAAACCTGCCATTTAAAAATAACCCATCAACAAACAGGGGCAACTATTGAACAAGCTAAAGTAAGCTACAAAAACAAGCAGGCCACTTACGATGCCAATACCGAAACCTACTTTTTTAAGGGCAAAATAGAAGGACAAGTAAAAATACAAGTAAGCGAAGAAGTTGCTTTTTTTATGCTTACTAGGAATAAGCGATGGCGCAGCACTAAAAAAAGTGCGAGTGTACCCAATCAATCCTGGTTCCATTTTGCGAGCAAAAAACAAGATGGATATATAGCAATGAATCAGCCACAATATAGATTGGGGGATACGGTTAAATTGAAAGTTCAGGCTATTAGAAAAAACTTTAAGCCTTATACAAAAGCTATTAAATTGGTAATGAAGGAGGTTTATGGCCGTACAAAATTAAACCTAACTTTAGAACCAGACCCAACTAAACCTGGCACTTATTTGCACGAGTTTGTACTAGGCGATAGCTTAAACATTGACACTCGTTATACCCTTGCTGCCAAAACACAAAAAGGGCAAAAAATAAGCAGCAATCAGTTTTACCTAGCCGACTACCAACTCGACGAAAACACTTACACCTTTAAAAGCGAAAAAGATATTTATCACCAAAAAGAACCCATTGTATTTTATGCAAGCGGAAAAAACGCAAGCGGACAAGCAATACTCGATGGAAAAATTGATTTGTTTTTATGGACTTCGGAAATTAAGGAATGCCACAGCAAGGAAGTATTTGTGCAAGATACGCTATGGACACACGAACAATATTTAGACCCACTTGGCGAAACAAAAATCGTAATTCCCGATAGTATTATTCCAGATGCAACACTGCGAATAGGGACACATGCACAATTTAGAAATGCCAATAACGAACTACAAGAACAAAGTAAATTTATTACTATTAATAACAATAAAATAGATTTTACTTTTGATTTAGTAGGCGATAAACTCCTCGTTAATTTAGTGCAGAATGGCGACACTTTAAATCGCTCGAAGGTGCAATTAATACAACAGCAAAAAAGCTATCCTAGCTGGCATAAATATGAAATAGCAAACGATACCATTGATAGTCAACAAATTGCTGTACCTGCTAGTATAACGGTTAATCCTAATTGTGTTAATTATGTTTTATATAGCATGGAAGATTCCCTAACAAAAACTTTTTCTTTGGAGGGATATAATGCAGGTGTAGCAGTAATTGGCAATAGAAAAGATGGAATTGTTAATTTGGAAATAGAAAATCCTAGAAAAATTGCTATTCGTTATTTAGTTTACAAAGCTAATAAAAAGTTAACCGAAGGTATTTGTAAGGAAAATAAAAAATGGCAATATAAGGATAACAGTACTGCTAATTACCAACTTTTTTATCAGTATGTTTGGGGTGGGGAATCTTACGAATTTGTAGAAACAATAAATGCTTACGAAAACGAAATAAATATTACCCTAAAAACACGCCCACAAATTTATCCTGGACAAAAAGAAAAAATACGTATTGAAACAAAAAATTACCTTGGAAAGGTTTTGCCACATACGGATTTAACAGCACTATCAACAAATAATTTATTTCGCAAAAAAAACATTCCTAATTTACCCTATCCTCGTATTAAGAAAAAGCAAATCAAAAAAAAGTACAATTATGATGTTGCTTCCCATATTTTAGGAAACAAAACAAGCCCTTTAAATCGCCATGCAAAATGGCGTAAAAAACTACAATTAAACACCCACGATTATTACCAATTTCTATACCCCCAAAATGGGTTTTATACTCGTTACGATACCCTAATTAGATGCACGGATAATAACAAAGATAATTGCGCTCAATTTGCGCCTTTTATTATTAAGGATGGCAACTTTGAAAACATTTATTTAATTTATTACGACGACCGATTAATTTACCATAAATCGCCCTACAACAACACCCCATATTCCTTTGTGGCAGATACAGGCAAACACTTGATTACCCTACGCACAAAACACATGAAATATGAAGTGCCCATTGAATTAAAAAACAATCAAAAACTCAGCTTTAGCATTGATGCCTTGCGCTTGCCCGACACTATAAAAACAACTAGCGTTTATCCGAAATACAGCCAAGAAGAAATAACAGACATTAAAGAAAACACTTTGTATATTGAAAACAATTTCAAGAACAAAGGTGCTTGGTTAATAGATGGTGACCTAGTACAAAAAGTAAATAATTCCAAACATATTTCCGCTATGAATGTACGTGGCGAAACTTCAAACGATATAGATTTTATACTGCAAGATAATTATAGTATTACCACTGATTTTGAACCGGGTTATGAGTATACTTTTTCCGAAAAAAAGGTTAAACTAAAATCTATTAACGATTGGCCATTTTCTACAAAAATCAAAAAAAAATATACCGACCAAAATGCTATTAAACAAAGCTTAGATGATGTAGCTTTAAGCAAAGCAGATATTGTATTTAAAAGCCCTGAAAAATTAACTTATTTATTCAACAAAGTGCCTATCTCCAAGAAAGAAACAGGTAACTATCAGTTTGAATATTTAGGCGATAGTACTATTTATTTTATTACGCTACAAAAATTAAATTCGGCGCAAAATACCAATAAGGATACTTTGATTTTTCATGGCAATAAAAACACCTATTCTAAATTAGAAAAAGGCAATTATCAAATTACTTTTTTTACACCTACTGGTAATTATTTTCAAAAAAACATCCATATAAAACCGCATGGTACGCTGTGTGAAAAATTGCTAAATATCCAATTTAAAAAGGATGACAATAAGGTATTGAAAAAAATAAAACAACAATTAGCTGCTAGAGAAAAATTAACAGATCTTAGAAAGGCTGCCATTATTTACAAGCGCATTGCCCCTCCTATAATCAACACCTTTGGCAATATTAATTACAAAAACAAACTAAAATCTACGGGCGTAATAGAAGGTATTGTTACTGACGATAAAACGGGAGAAACAATTGCCTTTGCAAATGTAAGCATTAATGTAGGGGGGCAAATAATAGGCACACAAACCGATTTTGATGGTTATTATATTATTAATCCTATTAAGCCTATTCCTATAGGTACTTACAGCATAAAAGTTAGTTATATAGGTTATATCACCAAAGAAATAAGCAATATTACCGTTGGCAGTAAAAAAATAATTGTTGATGTTACCTTAGCAGAAGAAGAAATGCTTTTAGAAGCCGTATCTGTTATTAGTTATAAAGTGCCCTTATTGCATACTGGCACGGAGAAAACTTTTAGTTTTAGTAGAAATAGAGGCGGCGGTAAATCTAAAAAAATCAAATCAATGCCAACTCCTAGATTTAATGGTGCTAGTAAAGTTGCTGGCATTTATGATGCCAGTGGTGAAGCAGAACAAGACGCTAATTCGCTAATAACAAACAACGAAGCAGCACGATCTACGGATTTATTATCGGCAAATAACCCCAACAGTTTACGTAGCAATTTTAAAGATTACGCCTTTTGGCAACCTTTACTAATGACCGACGAAAATGGCATCGCCGAATTTGAAGTCACCTACCCCGATGACCTGACAACATGGAACAACTATGTGCTAGGAATGAACCTTAAAAACAAACAAAGTGGCCTAGCAAAAAGCCAAACCAAAGCCCGTAAAGATTTAACCGCTACCCTAGCCCTTCCTCGCTTTTTAATAGCTGGCGATGAGAGCAATATCATCGGAAAATCGTTAAATTATACGGACAAGCCACTTGCTATTAGTAGTTCTTTTTTACAAGACAAGCAACTTATTTCGAGTACTGATACTACTTTTAACAACCGTTTTATTGAGCAAATACCTATTAAAGCAAATGCGGCTGATGACACGTTGACTTATACTTACCAACTAAAAATGGACAATGGTTATTTTGATGGCGAACAAAGAGAAATACCCATTTTTCCTGTTGGCGTAGAAGAAGCGATTGGGCAGTTTATGGTGTTAGAAAAAGACCATACTTTTGAGGTAAACTTAAACAATGCCGAAGGGGAAATTAAATTGTATGCCGAAACCAATGCCCTAGAAAATTTGATTCACGATTTGGAACATATTCAGCAATACGAGTATGCCTGTATGGAGCAAACGGCCTCTAAGGTAAAAGCTTTGGTACTAGAAAAACAAGTGCGAACCCACTTAGGACAGCCTTTTGGCATTAAGAAAGAACTACACCTAAAAAAACTAATTAAAAAACTGCAAAAAAGCCAAAAAAACGACGACACTTGGGGGTGGTGGCCTAATAGCAATACGAATTTCTATATGACCACTTATATTATAGAAGCCTTAGTAATGGCACACAATGCGGGTTATAATGTTCGGATTTATAATGCGAGTATTGACAAAATGTACCATTACAAAAATAATTTAAGCGGTAGTGAACTTCTGTACACACTAAAAGTAATGAGCGATTTAAGACTAATGCTAACGCAGCGGATACCTAGAACGGGAATAGATAATGACGCACAATTAAAAAAAATAAAACCTAAAAACTTATATCAACAACTCTGCCTTATTAAAATACGGCAAAACCTAGGCTTACCCTACGATATAAACGAGGTACTTAGCCAAAAACAGCAAGATATAATGGGCAATTATTACTGGGGCGAAGACAATACCAAATGGTACAATAATGAGATACAAAACACCCTGCTCGCCTACCAAATTATTCGCAGAAACAAAGCCATTAAGAACGATTACTTGCCCAAAATTCGCAACTACCTCCTCAACAAAAAAAAGCACAGCACTTGGCGCAACACCAGAGAATCGGCAGAAATATTGCAAACCATTTTACCCGATTTTATGCCTAAAAAGGTAAAAGACAAAACCAAAGAAAAGGGCAATAAAAAATCCTACACTTGGGATGCTGCGATGGTAGTGAACGGTAAAAAAATCACTCAATTTCCCTACGAACGCCGCTATGCACAAGGCAGCACAAACAATAATATCAGCATCCAAAAAACAGGCGATGCGCCTATTTATTTTACCGCCTACCAAAAACGTTGGAATAAAAAATTGCCTCCCAAAACCAATTTATACGATATACAAACCCTATTTAAACAAAATGGGAAAACTACACAAACGCTAGTAGCAGGCAAACCCACCAAAATGCAAGTAAGCATAACCGCCAAAAAAGCAGCAGATTATGTAATGATAGAAATTCCAATCCCTGGGGCTTGTTCTTATGGTGTAAAAAACAAAGCAGGCAAATATGTAAGTCACCAAGAGTTTTTTAAACACAAAACCGTGCTTTTTTGCGAAGCATTACCCAAAGGCACCCATACCTTTACCATTAACTTAGAACCTCGTTTTAGTGGCAATTTCACCTTAAACCCGGCTAAAGTTTCGTTGATGTATTATCCTACTTTGTATGGAGTTAATGAGGGGGAAAAGATGGAAGTTCGATAGCACTTTTACTAAATCCGTATACGATATTCATTATTTGTTGGTTAAATCCGTACATTTGCGCTATATAATGGTACAGAGTATTTGGCACTTGGTAATTAGACAAGATTGCTTTGCAATTTGTGACTAGTATCCGCCAATCAAAAAAAGTAAATTACTAATAAACAAACAATATAATTCATCCAAAAAATTAACCAATGAAACAAATTTCGTTTTTATTGCTAGTAGCCATTATTAGTTTGGCTTCTTGTAATTCCCAAAAAACAGTAAGTGTTCCAAACCTCGACAAGTTGAGTCAGCAAACACAAGATGATGTAAAAAAAATACAAGAGTACATCAAAACCAATAAACTTAAAAATGTACAAGCTACCGAATCAGGCTTGCACTACATTGTTACCGAAGAAGGCACGGGCGACAACCCAAGCATAGACGACCAAGTAACCGTACATTACAAAGGCTACTTATTAGATGGTTCGGTATTCGATTCGTCTTTTGATCGTGGACAGCCAGCTACTTTTCCATTAAAAGGCGTAGTTAAAGGATGGCAAGAAGGTATTCCTAAGTTCAAGCCAGGTGGTAAAGGTCAATTATTCATTCCTTCAGAAATCGCTTATGGTTCGCAAGCAAAAGGCAATAAAATTCCTGCCAACTCGGTATTGGTTTTCGATATTGAGCTGAAAGAAATTGTAAAGGTTTTATCGCCAGCAGAACAATTAAAAATAGACGAAGAAAAAATTGAAGCTTTTGTAAAAGAAAAAGGCTTAAAAAATGTACAAAAAACAGAATCAGGTATTCGCTACATCATCGAAAAAGAAGGTACTGGTGCCAATCCAACCATTGATGATAAAGTAAAAGTACACTACAAAGGTACTTTATTAGATGGTTCAGAATTCGATTCTTCGTATGCACGTAATCAGCCAGCAGAGTTTCCATTAAAAGGCGTTGTTAAAGGATGGCAAGAAGGCATTCCGTTAATTAAAACGGGCGGAAAAGGTAAGTTAATTATCCCTTCAGGTTTAGCCTATGGTTCAAGAGGAAGACCAAGTATTCCTGCCAACTCGGTATTAATTTTTGATGTGGAATTATTGGACATTACTACTAAGAAGTAGCAAGTACTTTTGTAGAAAGTAGAAAACGACCTATTTACATAATTAGTAAAAAGCCATCAGCAAATATTTGTTGATGGCTTTTTTTATTTATATCATTCACCGAAATACTTTCTACTTTCTACAAAAATACCTGCTACAAAAAACTACCCTTTCAGCACTTTTAATATTTTTTGCTCCTTGCTATTAATTACCTTTATCAAGTACATTCCTTGTGTGTAATTGGCTATTTCGGTAAAGGCAAATTTGTAGGGATTTTCTTTTCTTACTTCCGCTTCGTATTGTTTAATCAGTGCGCCTGTTAAGCTGTAGAGTTCTAGCATAATGGTTTCATCTTCGCTGGCGTAATAGTATACATTTACACTTTCGTCAAAAGGATTTGGGTAGGCAAAGGCGAGCATTTCGGGATTAAAATTAACGATAGGATCATCGCTTGCGAGGAGCATGGCACGGTAAAAATTGGGCAAACCGTATCCTAATAATTCATCGGGATTATTATATTGCGAAGCACTTTTTCGAATAATTTCAATCAACTCCATATTGGTTTTATCGGGATTTGCTTGCCATAAACAGGCTGCCAATCCAGTAATAAGTGGTGCGGAGTAAGAGGTGCCATTTCCTTTTTTAAGCGAGCCGCCTGTACCTACATAAGCGGTTTGGTAGCCTTGTGCGGTTACATCGGGTTTTACCTGTCCATCCGAAGTATTGCCCTGCGAACTAAAGGAGGCGTACATCATCAACGAGTCTACTGCGCCTACGGTTAGCACGCTGTCGGCATCGGCGGGGGCGGTAATGTATTTCCACTGTTTGTTGCCTTGATTGCCTGCACTTGATACCACTAAAATACCTTTACTTGCCGCTATATCTGCCCCTTGACTAATGTAGGTGGTATTGCCATCCATATCTTCGTAACTGTAGCTGGTAAAAGGAGCATCAAAGGTGCTGTATCCTAGCGAAGTATTAATCACATCTACGCCCACTTCGTCGGCACGTTCGGCGGCAGCTATCCAGTTAAATTCTTCTATAGCTGATTCAGATGCGCCATCTTCGGTACGAAACAACCAATAATTGGCATCGGGTGCTGCACCTACGTAAGTGCTAGGTAAATTACCTCCTACAATAGAAAAAACATGCGTACCGTGCTTGTTAAAACCGTAAATTAAATCGTTGTTATCTACATAATTCCAACGTCCTTTAATTTGTCCATTTTCAAATAAACTGCTAAACAAATCCATTTGGTTGGCATTGGTAAAACCTGCATCCATAATGGCAATATCCATATCTTTTCCCGTATATCCATTGGCGTGTAAATAATCGCCATTAAGCATTTGTAATTGGTGAAAAGCAGTTCCATAAAATACGGCATCGTCATCGTCGCTTATACTGCTTCGCTTATGTACGGTAAATTGTTCGCCTTCTATTTCTTCTTTTTGGGAAGAACTGCCTGTATTCCCTAAACGGGCTACGGCTTCGCTAGTTACCACAAAAGGTAAATCTTGGATAAGTTGTAAAATACTATCGGTTGTTACTCGTACCACTACCCCATTAAACCATTTGGAAGGATAAATAATTTCGCCTCCCAAATTTTCTACTTGCGCTATATAATTGGGGTCAACGGGCAGGTCGTTTTCTACTATATCAATATTTTGTTTTTGGCGACGCTCAATTGCTTTTGCCGATAAAAAGGCTTCGGGTGCGTCGATATTGTAAGGCGTATTGTTTTTATCGCTAAAAGCTATCCAATACTTTTGAAATTGGAGTTCTTGTGCATTGGTATCTACGCTAAAAAAAACGACTAGCAGCAGTACTAGTAAAAATACCGTTTTTATAGGATGGTTCGTCATTGTGTGTTGGTTTTAACTGGTGTTTTTAGGATGGCAGGATGGGTGCTTATACCTGCTACTTTTATATGCCTCAAATAAATTAAACGCAAAAAAGCGGTAAAACGTTGACCAAGCGGCTAGTAAATTACCGACAAAACCTGTTTAATGTCGGATTCCAGAACTTGTAGCTGTTGGCTTACTTGGTGATGAAAGGCCATACTTTCAAAATTAATGGCAATAGGCAACAAAAGGATGTATACTCTAATGGTTTGTTGAGAGAGTTCATCCACTATATCGTACCAGTAATTTTTAGGCGTTTTACTAGGATTGGTGGTATCTTCAAAAGATTTTGCGCTAGGATAAATCAGGTAAACTTCTCGGCAGTTTCTTCGTACTGCATAGGCTGCCATTTGGTATAAATCGCTCGGCAATACGCCTTTTAATTTCCCCCTATCCACACTTAACAACTTGTATTTCACATCTATAATTACCAAGCTATTATCCTTTCTTTTAAGGGTAATATCTTGCCGCAAATTAAATCGTTTATTCGCCTGTTCATCTTTAGCTAAATAAGTGCTTGCATCTTGGTAGGTAATATTCCAATGGGTAAAATGCTGTTTCATAAAGCCATATACAAACTGTTCAAAAACCTGTTCCATAGGCAATAAAAAAGCCATCATTTTTAGTCCGCTTTGTGGTGATAAAACAGTTGTTCCTGCTAAAAACATGCGGCAGTAATTGAGCAACATTTCCCATTCGTCAAATAATGGATTTAATTTTACCTTATCACAATCGGCTGCGCTAATAGCACGAGGACTTACCTCTTGTAACTGCCGCAAAATATTATGCAAGCTATTTTGGGTGGCGGTATGTTGTGTTACCCATAACAATCTGCTACAAACTTCCTTAATAATGCTGTTCAGCAAATTGTCTTTATTAAAGGTTTGATAGCTACAAGGCAGCAAATGCCACTGTCCTTTTGCTAGGTTTTTGGTAGCAAATTTTGTTGTTTGAAAATGCCCTTTTAGGTGGCTTGTATTGGCACTTATTTGCTGGTAATCAAAGTAGACTTGTTCGCTAAATACTCGTTCGCAATGCTTTGCAAACCAATACATGAACACCTCTGCCATATCTCCCTGAATATCAGCATTATAAGCACCTTGACTAAAGGGGGCTTTAATTTTAAAAGTATAGCCCATCCACCACATTAAATGCTGATAAATAGCTTGCACATATTTATCATTGACCTTAGTACTAGTACAGTAGCAAATTTTAGGTAGTAAGTGTAGGGTATTGTTACCGTGTTTAATTATTCCCACATAATTGCGTGACTTTATGTTATTTTGTCGGTCAATAGATATGAATGCTTGCAGTGATTTGTTATTCCCTTCATTCCATTGAGACCAATTATACAAAGGCGATTGCATTCGCTTTTGCCAAATACCGTTTAACAAATTTTCTAAATCGTTTGTCGCTTCTCTATTACAATAGGGAATGGCATTGATATGTTCAAATAGATAATACTGCACCAAGCTATGTGTTTATACTTTAGGTAATAATTACGAACTGCTTTATATATATAGGATTTTAGGAAACCCAACATCTATACTAACCTGTATTAGCCCATAAAATTAGTCATTTATCTAGTAAAAACCACATTATGAATGTAAATGCATTTTTAAACGCAGATATTCGCGAGGTAACAAGCGGCCCTAGTTTTGATAAACGCTGGGGGCAAAGCTTAAGTTTAAGCCTTGACGAAGAAATTTTAGGTAAAACAATTGTTGCTTACCAAGTACAATGGTTTAGCGGCACTTGGTCGAAATGGTATATGCCAGGAGAAGGCGATGTATACCAAAAAGCGTACGAACCCAAACGTCGTTTTTGGGCTTGCTTTTACGACCATGCCCACCGCTATATGTACCAAGAAATAAGTGCTAGTGAAACCGAACAAAATAAGGAAGCCAATACCGCTTCTAAAACTAGCAAAATAGAAAAGCCGACAATTAGACGTGGTGGCATTCCCAAGAATCCATACGCCTAATTTACGCACCCTTACACCCCCAACAATTAATTTTCTGAAGCCAGCCTTTTATTTAAAGGTTGGCTTTTTTGTTTTGTCACTTTCCCTTAACCTATGAGGCTGAACTAGGCAGCAGACTTAAGCGTCCCCGCTTGCGCCAAACGGGTTCAAAGCCTCTCGGCTTGTAGCAAAAAGTGTAAACCGCTTGGATAAACATGACCAATTACCAAATCTCTTAATGACCAATTACCAAATCACAATTTTGCTGATTGTAACGTTTTGCGTACCTAGTGCTTATTTCCGTTTAAAGATGCCGCAATAAGTAAATTTTCTAGCCAACTCGAAGAATAAACAAAACCATTGAGTCTAGCAGCAGGGTTTACAAGTTCCGGATATTCTTTGGTAACTTTTGGACAAGAAGGTCCAAAATTGTATAAAAGTGCCAATGCTCTAAAATTCATAGATGTTCGTTCGATGTCAGCATGAAACATTTGTGAATTAATAGCATGACGTTCCATAATTTTCATAACCCTATCTAAATGTGCTGAGGTTCGATGTGCTTCGGGAGCGTCAAAATGAGCAAGCCATTTCTTTCGCTTTTTGTGTAGTTTTAAAACATTATCTTTCATGGCACAATTAGGTAATTGGCTATTTGCCCAATCTTTAAGTCTTCGTATACGTTGGCTCATTTGCCTTTTAGAATCACTTCGATAGACGTTCCATACTTTATCGATTAAACAACTATAGTGTTGTTTTACTTTCTTGGTTGCTCTATCTCTTATTTTAATAACGGCATGTAAAAAACATTCTACGATTTTGGTTTTAGGAAAAAGAAATCCAAAATCCACACAATTACATTAGCAGGAAAAAATCAAAGTTCAAATATCAAGAATCAAACCTCCAAAATCTACAACGCAAAAAGCGGCAGTAAAAATAAATTTACTGCCGCTTTTCTATGATTAATAGTTCTGTAAAACAAAAAAGTTTTGTTTAGTCATATTGTAATACTGGTACTTTAGCTTCTTT
>JAHDBT010000744.1 GCA_020630215.1 Bacteroidota bacterium | reverse complement strand
TCAAAAAAATAAAAGATACCGATTTTGCCTACTACGATACCAGGGTTTTTACGCCATTATGCCTCCTCCTAGCCACTTTAGTTTTTGGAATTACCATTTTATAAAAGATTCCCTTTCTCGGAACAGCCTTCTTTTTGTCGGCAAAACGACGCTTGATAATCAGGGATTTAGCGCATTTCTGTTATTTATACCAGCACAACTAGTGCAAGGAAATGCACTAAAATTGTGCTTGTAAGCATCGGTTTTATACCCGATATTTGTTGTTGTCATGTAATACAAAAAAACTGACAGCGTAGCGATCTGACCGCTAACAAGGAGCGTAAGCGAATGTTCTGACTGCATAAAAAAACGCCAGCAGGAAGGGACTACTGACCCTGAAAACTGGCCACTATTTACTATTTATTCCTCATCAAATTATAAACTATGAACACAACAATTACATTTAAAACAATTCTTTTTTGCCTTATGGTATTAGGCGCACTATTCCACAACAATAATCTACTAGCACAATGCGAGGTCATTATAAGCGGCGGGGATAACATCATTTGCGATGGCGAATGCGTAACCCTGGTAGCTAATGCCGATGCAGATATGTACTTATGGAGTACAGGCGAAACAAGCCTTAGTATTACGGTTTGTACGCCAGGAGATTATACCGTTACGGTTACCAATTCTACTGCGAGTTGTACAGGTGAAATAAGCACCACCATTGATATGTACGACCCTATTATTGTTTGGCCAAATGTAACTCCTATTTGTGACTGGGATATAGAAGTTTACCTAGATACTTATGGAGGAAGTGGTAGTGGTTATTACTACGTGTGGCAAGACAATTGGTATGAAGGTACAGAACCTTGGGCATGGGTGCCTCCAGGTACATGGGAGGTAACCGTTACAGACGATGCTGGTTGCTCAGAAGTAGTGGTGGTAGATGTATGGGAAGACCCACCTATTTGGGTAGATATTGAAGTAACCAATACTTCTTGTGGAAGTGCGAATGGTGAATTAGTAGCCATTATTAATGGAGGTTTTGCGCCTTACACTTATCAATGGAGTGATAGTCAAACATCAGATATGGCAGTTACTTTACCAGCAGGCACTTATTCTATAACTGTAACGGATGCCAATGGTTGTACTGCGGAAACATCTGCTACTATAATTGATTTTGGGGGAATTACTAACCCCAATATTACTCCCTGGGATGTGAGTTTATGTACAGGATGTTGTACCTACTTAGGGGTAGCAGTAGCGGTATCGGAAGTTACTTACGAATGGAGTACAGGCGCAACAACAGATAGTATTGAAATTTGTACGCCTGGCGGATATAATGTTACCGTTACAGATGAGTACGACTGTACGGAAGTGGCCTCCTTTGAAATTTTGCCTAATAATGCCCTCGATTATAACCAAATTACAGGCACACTCTATTTGGATGAAAATGAAAACGGATTACAAGAAGAAGAAGAAACGGGCGTAGCCAATCAAATAGTAGTAGTAGAACCAGGACCGTTTTATGCATTAACCGACTCGCTAGGAAATTACATAGCCTATGTTGATACAAGCATTACCGAATACAATGTAGCTTGGGCAGGACAAGAATACTGGTTTCAAACTTCTAGCCCCGAAACCTATGATGTAATTTTTGCCCCAACAAGCGGACAAATAGCTAATGATGCTGATTTCGGCATACAAATAATTCCTGTAAATGATGTAGCAATAAACTTAAGTCCAGGGACAGCGCGCCCTGGCTTTGAAATGAATGTGTGGATTACTTACTGGAACTTAGGGAATCAAATAGAAAGCGGCATCATCGAATATACACACGACTCAAATATAAGTTATGTTTCGGTAGACGAAGATTACAGCAGCTATGTCGATAACATCTTTACTTGGGAATACAGCGATTTAGAACCAGGAGAATATCGAACGATTAATTTAATCATGCAAGTAGCCGCACCTCCAACCATTAACATTGGCGACCAACTAACTCATTCCATTTACATGACACCTTACGAAATAGATTTATACCGAGATAACAACACAGAAGTAGAATACCAAACCGTAGTAGGCTCCTACGACCCTAACGACAAACAAGTATCGCCCATAGGAGAATTTAACGAAGGTTTTGTAAATTTAGAACAAGAGCTAACCTATAAAATCCGCTTCCAAAACACGGGAACAGATACCGCCTTTAATGTACGGATTGTAGATACGCTAAACTCAAACCTAGACGTAACAACTTTAGAATTTCTAGGAGAAAGCCATCCTTCTGCTAGGCATATTGAAGGAAATGGCGTAATTAC
>JAHDBT010000144.1:12066-14547 GCA_020630215.1 Bacteroidota bacterium | reverse complement strand
ATAACGGTTTTGGTAATTAAGATAAAGCTGGTAATAAACGAGAAAAAGTAAAGTAAATCCCTCGTATCTACCACACCTCTACTAATGGATAAATAGTGCGAATTAATGCCTAGCATTTCTACAATATTATCGACGGTGGCATAAAAAATATTGAGTTTGCTGAGGTAATCAAAAGCCGAGAAAAAGAAAAAACAAAGGAAAACGGCTAGTAAAAAAGCTACAATTTGGTTGGAGGTAATAGAGGAAGCAAAAATGCCAATAGCAACAAATGCGCCACCTAGTAAAAGTAAGCCAATATAAGAACCCCATACCGCACCAGAATCGATATTGCCAGGGGTTACGCCTAAATTATAAATGGTGAAATAGTAAATTAAGGTTGGTAAAATAGCAAAAAACACCAAAAACAAAGCCGCAAAATATTTCCCTAATATTATTTGTAAATCGCTTACTGGCCTAGTAGCCAATAGTTCTATTGTTCCGCTTTTAAACTCCTCCGAAAAAGAACGCATGGTAATGGCTGGAATTAAAAACATAAAA
The DNA here is from genome assembly GCA_020630215.1 of Bacteroidota bacterium. Classification (GTDB taxonomy): domain Bacteria; phylum Bacteroidota; class Bacteroidia; order Chitinophagales; family UBA2359; genus JAHDBT01. The sequence continues at coordinate 14,010 of JAHDBT010000144.1, read as the reverse complement.
ACCCAAGGAGCCAATACAAACAAATACTCCAACGAAGAATAACCATAACTTAGCACATTGGTTTCGGGAAATACCCACATAAACAAACCCATAGTCAGTAAAAACACAACCATAGCAATGTACCCAATTAAGGAACTGAAAAATAAATTAACCTCTTTCTTAAATATTGTAAACATAGTCCGTTTTTTAGTGGTCAGTAGTCAGACCGTTCGCTTCGCTCTCTGTCAGCGGTCAGTGGTTTTGTAGGGCTTTTTAAGTTTGTTTGTTGGCTTTTTTTAGTGGTCAGTAGTCAGACCGTTCGCTTCGCTTACTGTCAGTGGTCAGTTGGTTTTGTCGGAACTTTTAGTTTGTTAGCTTGCTTTTTTTAGTGGTCAGTTTTTTTGGAGATTCGAGTATGTTTACCTAAAACAAACTAGATGCCTAGACGTTTGAACGCTCCCAATATGCTAGGAAAAGAAGGCGGCGAAGCCCAAAAAACTCCGTGCGGCTCCGTGGGAACCTACCCCTAATTTTTGCTCGTTAACTCTCTAAACACATCCTCCAAGTTACCACTTTCTTTGTGCAGCGTTAATACCACCCAATTTTGTGCTACGGCAAATTTAAAAATATCGGCTCGTATATCGTGCGAAGCGATAGAGAACAAACGCCAAGTATTATTTCCTAGCGGTTCTACTCGTTCTATGTGCGCAATAGCTGCGAGTTGTTCCTTGCTAATAGGCTCGCTTAGTTCTAGGGTGATGATGGTTTGGTCGGCGGTTAAAGCTTGTAGGCGTTCGGCAGTATCGTGTGCTACTAGGCGGCCTTTGTCTATAATCAGCACACTATCGCAAAGGGCTTGCACCTCCTGCATAATGTGGGTAGACAAAATCACCGTTTTTTCCTGCCCCATCGTTTTAATTACATTTCTAATTTCGGCTAGTTGGTTGGGGTCTAGTCCCGAAGTAGGTTCGTCTAGCACCAACACCTGTGGGTCGTGAATCATGGCTTGTGCCAATCCTACCCGCTGGCGGTAACCTTTTGATAATTGTCCTATCTTTTTTTTCTGTTCTCGTTCTAGTCCCGTAATCGCAATCATATCGCTTACCCGTGCTTTGGTTTTTGCACCTAATTTGTGCAGTTGTGCGGCAAAGGTGAGGTATTCTTTCACATACATATCCAAGTACAGCGGATTGTGTTCGGGCAAGTAGCCAATATGCTGGCGAACTTCCATTGGGTTTTTGCTGATGTCGTAACCGCATACGTTTACTTCGCCCTCGCTTTGCGGAATAAAACAGGTAATTATTTTCATGGTGGTTGTTTTACCCGCACCATTAGGCCCTAAAAAACCCATAATTTGTCCTTGCTTTACCTCAAAACTAATATTGTTAACGGCTTTTTGAGTACCGTATATTTTGGTTAAATTGTTAACGCTTACTGACATGTTTGCTTGTTAATTGTTAAGGGGCGAAGAATAAATAAACGAATGCTAAATGGTTGCTTTGTGTAAACGCAAAACATCCTAAAAATAGTGTATTTTTTTTTAGCGTGGTGAAGTTAGTCATTTTTTAGAATTATTGGAAATTGTTAGCACATCCCTTTCTTCCTTTTTTAGCGATTTACCATTGTTTTCAAAAATGACAAAATACTTGTATCTTGCAAACTCAATTTTATCATTTAAAATCATTATCCCCATGGATATAGCAGCAGCATTTGCAGATGCACAACAACGAGTAAAAGGATTAACCAAACGTCCATCTAACGAAGAATTACTAAAATTATACAGCTTATTTAAACAAGCCAACGATGGCGATGCAAGTGGCAAACGCCCTGGCATGTTCGATTTAAAAGGACGAGCAAAGTACGATGCTTGGGCAAAATTAAAAGGAACAGGTAAGGACGATGCCGCCCAAAACTATGTGGACTTGGTAGATAATATGCTAGAAAAATACAGCTAGGTTTTTGTAG
>JAHDBT010000144.1:9171-11966 GCA_020630215.1 Bacteroidota bacterium | reverse complement strand
GAAGATTCCATTTTTCAAGAATACGACAGTAATGGCGGACAATTTATGGAGTACCTAGTCGATCATGGCACGTATCACGATGTTCCTTTTGATAATTTTAAACGAGAATTATTACTGCATTACGGACATTTATTTAGCGAGGAAGCAAAGGAATTGGGTAAATGGCAAATTGATTGATTTTCGAAGGTTTTTGTGTTTTTATGTTATGTAGAGACGTTGCACTGCAACGTCTAATTCGCATATTTTTAATTAAAGACGTTGCAGTGCAACGTCTCTACGATGGGAATCGTTCGTATATCTTTCCTTATTCATAACGCAACGATTCAATAGGATCGACCTTGGCGGCTTTTAGGGCGGGGTAAATGCCCGAAATTAATCCTACCAATACACAAATTACAATCCCACCAAAAATCCATAGCCAGGGAATAATAAAGGGTCCGTTTATGATTAGCGATACGCCATTTCCTGCGGCAATACCTAGTATAATTCCTAGGATGCCTCCCATTTGGCAGATGACAATAGCCTCTACTAAAAACTGCGTGATGATGGTGTTTCTTGTTGCACCAATGGCTTTGCTAATACCAATCTCTTTGGTACGTTCGGTTACCGATACCAGCATAATGTTCATCAATCCAATAGCACCGCCTAGTAGGGTAATAATGCCAATAATAGTAGCGGCAGTAGTAATGTATTTAGATTGATCGATTAAAATATTGGACAACTTATCGCTGGTAGAAAATTCAAAATCGTTTTCGTCACTAAATTTTAGGCGGCGTATATTCCGCATCAATCCCGTAGCTTCTGCCTGTGCAATTGGGATGTCTTCGGCACTTTGAGTAGTTACGGTAATGGTGTAAGTTGTGCTGTTATCGGCATAAAGCTCTTTAGCATTCATGAGGGTGGTTACCACTAAATTATCGGTACTAAAAATACTGCTCGAACCTTTTTCTGCCAATACCCCAACTACTAAATATTTGCGGTTGTTAATAGATACAGTTGCGTCGATAGCTTGTTCTATACTTTTAAACAGTTTTTTGGTAATGCCATTGCCCAATATAGTAATTGCTCGTGCGCTGCGAACCTCTTGTGCGGTAAAATTACGACCTATTTCAATATCCGATCCTGTAGCCAATAAATAGTTTTCGTCGGCTCCCATGATGGTCATGTTGGGATTGGTTTTTTCAATTTTGTGCTGCACCGTTGCCGAACCTGTACCTGTAAAAGAAACAGATACCGAAGCAGGATATTCAAACCCATTTTTAAAATCGAGTGCTTGCCGAATGTTAATATCGTCGTAAGATTTGGCACTCTTACCTCTTCGCCCAATCCTAATGCCTGTACCTCGTTTAATAATATCGAAATTGTTGCTGCCCATTGTAGCAAAATTACTGCTCAACGATGCCTGTATGCCATCAACAGCGGTAAGGATGCCTACTAAGGCCATAATGCCAAAAGCAATAATTAAAAAGGTAAGAATGGTACGGAGTAAATTTCCCCTAATGGCATTAAGTGCCAATAATATGTTGTCGAGTAAGCTCAATCGTAGTTAAATTATTATTTAATTTTTAATGCAGAAAGTACCAAAAGTAAGCTAATTTTCTTAATTATGCACTATTATTTTTTTTGGGCTAATTTACGAAGCTCAAAAGCTTGTTTTTTCCTAACTTAGCGGAGGGAATAGAAGAGAATAGGACGTAATAGAATATCCTATACGTTCTACAAAAATACTTTCTACAAAAAATTATCCTTAACTATGATGCCATACAGCCAAGAAGCAACTCAAAGTTTTGCCAAACAAATTTTTGCTTTTCTACAGATAAAAGAAGAAAACCATGTATTAGAGATTACCCTCAATCGCCCCGAAAAAAAGAATGCCTTGAACCCTACGATGGTCAATGAGTTGGCTTATGCCTTATCTTATGCTCATCATAATAGAGATGTTAGAGCAGTTGTACTAGCTGCCAACGGAACTATTTTTTGTGCAGGTGCAGATTTAAAAGCGTTTATGGCAAAAAATACGGAAACAACATCAACTATCCCAGCACCAACAGCGGAGGTGGTGATTGGGAATTTATTTAAAAATTTACACCGCCCTTGTATTGCCAAAATGAATGCCCCTCTTTACGCTGGTGGACATTTGCTAGTATGCGGATGTACACATGTAGTAGCAACGCCAGCGGTTTCGTTTAGTTTGCCAGAGGTAAAACGAGGTTTGTGGCCCATGCAAGTGATGCAATCGCTCCTAGCAATTATGCCTGCCCGTAAAATGTTGGATTGGTGTATGCGTGCCTATAAAATTGATGCGGAGGAAGCACAGCAATTAGGTTTAGTAAGCCATCTTGTAAATGATGTGGAGGAATTGGATAAGCGAGTAAACGAGCTAGTAGCCGATATTGTAAGCAAAGCTCCTGCCGCCATTAAACTAGGCTTGCAAGCCTACCAAGAATTGCAAAACATAAAGGCAGACGAAGCACACGGCTATTTAAAAAAGATGCTAGGAGAAGTATTGCAAACCCAAGATGCAATGGAAGGCATTATGGCTTTTCAACAAAAACGCGCGCCCGTTTGGAAGGGAAAGTAGAACGGACTTTAGTCCGTTTGTTTGTAACATATTACCTATTATTTGTAGTAATGCAAAACGGACTAAAGTCCGTTCTACAGAAAAACTACAAATCCATCTCTTCCCCATTCATCACCACCCCAAACTCCTCATAATAAGCTAACAACTCCTTGTAAATAGGACTGTGTTTTAACACCTCTCCACAACCAATAATTACCAAGTGCTGCCTAGCACG
>JAHDBT010000144.1:5962-9071 GCA_020630215.1 Bacteroidota bacterium | reverse complement strand
TATTAAACTCATCGCCCCATATTGTTTGTATGGATTGTATGAGCCATGCGGCAATGCCTGCTTCTTGGTAGTTGATGTTGCGAGAATTTTCGCTTTGGGTATTGATGAAAACGATGCGTTTTTTTCCTAGTAAGGCTTGTATCTTTTCATTGGGATAAACACGCTCAGAAATAGGGAGGCTTTGTTGTGGTAAAAAGGCCTGTAGCTTACCGCCATAATATTGCTGTGCTGGAAAAGCTCCAATTGCCTCATGCATACGCCCCTGGTGTTGCAGCATATTATAGGCATTATCCCAAGCATTATCTTGGCAGGTTTTTAGCAAACGCTCAAACATACTTACACATAAATTTTTAATGCCAATTTGGTGTATCACTTCTTCCAGAGGAGCTACGCCGCTGTCTTGTTGGGTAACAACTGCGGGCAATTGTTTTTCGTCGCCAATTAAAATAAAACGCTGTACTTTGCCTAGTGCACCAATAATTTGCGGCTCTAATAATTGCGAGGCCTCATCTACAATAGCGGTATTAAATCTTATTTTTTCTGCTAAGGCAGGACTGCGTAAATAGGTAAGCACGGTAGATACAAAAATGCGGCAGTTGGCAATATCTTGTCGCAATTGCATAATGGGTTTCCCTTTGGCGTATCTCGATAAAACTACATCCTTATGCACCGTTGTATCGCCATAGCCCAAACGAATAAATTCGGGTTTGGGGTCAATCATTTTTAGGGCCTCGCACATTTCATCTACGGCACGGTTGGTGTAGGCGAGGAGGAGGATTTTTTCGTCGGGATTTTGTAGGAGGTTCATCACCAAAGTTCGCAGCATCACTTTGGTTTTTCCTGTTCCTGGTGGGCCTTGTAGCAAAAAATAATCTTGTGCAGATAAGGCTTGTTCTAGTACTTCTTGCTGTTTGTCTTTTAGTTCAATATCGGGTGGTGTAATTAAGTTGCTTGGTTTTTCGCTAAAGCGAGGTTGACTTAATCCTAGTAGTAAATCCTTTTTGGCTTGTGGTAATTCTAAAAAGCTAAACAGCGATTCGTACATGGCGTTAAAAGCCAGTTCAAACAGTTCTATTTCGGCGGCCCAGTAAGAGTAAGCGTCAAAATGTTCGTCCTTAATAAAAGCATTCATGGGGCTTATCAACACATAATCGGCATGGTTTTCTTTAATCGTTCCTTTAATAATTTGGTGTTGCATGGGGCTTAACTCCCCGTTAGGATTGTGTGGGTACATCAGTATAAAATCGCCCGACCTAAAGGTGGAAATGGGAATGGTTTTGTCGGGTGTTTTTACAAACTTTAGCAGTTTTTTATCGCCTACCATTACCGATTCTTCAAAATGCAAATAGGCTAAAATGCTGTAGTTTTTTTCCTTTTCGTACTGGTGCAAATTCCATAGGGCCGAAAAGCCTTCGTTGCCTCGTTCTATATGCGATCCTATTTTTGCCGAGCGTTGTTCTCTAGCAATAAAACGCACAAACTCAAAAAAGTAATTACGCTCTAATTCACTCGCATTATATAAAGCAGAACGAAAGCGATTAATATCGTTTACTTGATTGTGAAACAAACCGTATTTATGAAAATTAGCGGGCTTGATAAAGCCAAGAATGCGAGCAGGTTCTAGGGTTAATTTGTACTCATAGTAAGCTAAAATGTTGCGAGTACGTAGTACTTCCCGTTGCGCTTTTATGGTATTTTCGGCATTGCGTAAGGGGTCGGCATTAGGGGCTGCACTCGAATATAAAATGGCACTACTCACTTTTAAATCGTTGGCCGTAGAGCCAATTAATAGGTCGTAGCAAATGGCTTGTGCAGCATCTCTCTTATGAATAAAAGTGCCGTATTGCATGGGATCTTTACTGGTTTTTAACTCCACCACTTCCTTGCGTTTAGGGTCGTCGTCAAATTCTACGAGCATATCTAATCGTCCTCGCAAACCGTAGCGGCTCGATAAAAAGGTAGGTTCGATAGATAGGCGGTGATTTTTATAATCCTGCAAAAAACCATTGTGTAGTGTGTGCGTATGTTGCTTCACCTCCTGTACCAACTCCGCCTTTTTTTGCGGATCAAATAACAAAGAATGCAGCGGACTACGCAGGAGTATTTGATCGAAAATTTCGGAGGGGGAGGTTTTTTGATCTAGTAAAAATTTATCGAGGTAATCGTTTACCATATTTCCACGCATGAGGTAATAATTGGGTAGTAAGGTGAAAAATTTGTTTACCAAGTACCACAATGGATTGGAACCGCCCTTTAGTTGGCAACTAGCAATAGCAGAGGCATTGACTAAAAAGTCGGGGTCGAGAATGGCTAGGCTTTTGGCAGTTGTAAAATAAGTTTGTAGAGATTGGTTCGCAGTAGCGGTTGCTTGTGTTGCTGTTGCTGTATTGTTTTGTCTGTTTTTTTCTGTTTCTATTTCCGTTTTTGTTTTTTCCGCTTGCTCTTCTTTAGAGCGCAACTCTAAATTGGTAAGATTGATGCGAGCATATTTCCAAATAATGTTGTATAAATAAATGAGTTCGTTACCAATATAGACTTGCACCATACCCGTTGTTTCCGATTTGCAGCGTATACGGAAATATTTTTTGCCATTCGCTGCTTCTTTTATTTCGTCTTTGCCCATTACAATGCCTGCTAGTAGCGGCAGTATTTTAGGGGTACTAATACTAGAAGTAAGTGCTTGTGCTAGGATGGATTGTAGGTAGAGGTCTTCTAGTTTTTCGGGAACGGGGGCATTGGTAAAAAAGTAGACTAATTTGCAAATGCCTTTTACAGCTACTTGGTAATTGTTTTTGTTAATGGGAAAGCGTTGGTTTTTGTAAATTTCTTTGCTTAAATAACCTAGCGTGTTTAGGGGTTTGGTTATTTCTTCGGGCAGGGCGTAGGTGTCAAATACAAATACCGAACGGGTATAAGCATTGGCAAAAAACTGCGATTCGGTTTTGGTAATGCGCTTTAAAATATTGGCATACAAACCGCCTAGTTGTGCCACTTGTTGGTTAATGCTTCTGGAAGTGCAAGTAATGCCCTCAATTAATTGGTACAACTGATCTGCATCAGCGTGGGAAAGTATGGCTTGTTTCATGTAAAATAGTTGTTAAAATGCAAG
>JAHDBT010000144.1:0-5862 GCA_020630215.1 Bacteroidota bacterium | reverse complement strand
TCCCTAGCACAAATTGAATTGTGGTTAGCAGATGGTGCACCCGAAAATTAAAAGAAAATCCGTACGAATCTGCGTAATCTGTGGTAAATAAAAATGATGCTACTAAAAGTCTCCCTACATGTTACAAAAGTACCTCCTACCTTCTACAAATATTAAATCTCTATAAAAATGAAAAAAATACAACTACACTTACACCCCTATTTTTTAATGGCACTAGCTATTATAGGCAGTGCAATGCTGCTATCCGTTTCTGTACAAGGGCAAGACGATTTAGATGACTTGCTAGATGATATGGAGGAGGAAAAGGTAGAATATACCAAAGCCACTTTTAAATCTACGAGGGTAATTAATTTACACTCGGTAGAAAAAGTAACAGGAGGAGAACTGGAATTTAGAATCTCCCACCGTTTTGGGGCACTAAATGGTGGTGCTTATGAATTGTTTGGGCTAGATCAAGCTACCATTCGTTTTGGATTGGAGTATGGTATTAATGATTGGTTAATGGTAGGTTTTGGTCGAAGCTCTTTTGAGAAAACGTATGACTTTTTTGCTAAGGGAAATATTTTGCGTCAATCAACAGGTAAGCGCAATATGCCTGTTTCGGTATTGTATTTTGCAGGCATGTACATTAATACTTTAAATTGGGTAGACCCAGACAGAGATAATTTGGCGAGTTCTCGGTTTTCGTACGCCTATCAATTAATTATTGGGCGTAAATTTAGCAATCGACTTTCTTTGCAGTTAAGCCCTACAGTCGTACATCGTAACTTGGTTCAAACTCGGGAGGATGCAAATACTATTTATGCACTAGGTACATCGGGACGTGTAAAGTTAACCAACCGACTAGCGATTAATGCCGAATATATTTATCGTCTTCCTAGCGGAGATGCTCCTAATATCGAAAATTTTAAAAATTCCTTTTCGCTGGGCTTTGATTTAGAAACTGGCGGACACGTTTTTCAATTACATTGTACCAACTCTCTACCCATGATAGAAAAAGGTTTTGTAACCGAAACCACTCAAAGTTGGCTAGATGGAGGTATTCATTTTGGCTTTAACATTACTCGCAGGTTTGTAATTGTGAGGTAGGAGGCAAAAATGTCAACCAGCAAGCTAAAGTCTTTTTATGGACGAGCAAACATACTTAAAAACAAAACTTGATGTTTAAACTTTAGCTACTCCAATTTGTCTAAATTAGATACACACCTTATTCTTCATTAAAAAAGATCACATCATGAAACTAAAAATGTTGTTAATGCTAAGTTTTTTGTGCTACAGTTTAACTGGATTTGCACAAGACAAAAAAGCAGCAGAGAAAGTACGGTATGTTGTAGCGGAGTCGAAAGTGCATTTTTTTTCTGATGCGCCCCTAGAAGACATCGAAGCAACGAATACTGATTTAAAAGCTGTAGTAGATGTTACCAATAATACCTATTCGTTTAGAGTGCCCATTAAGTCGTTTGAATTTGAAAACAGCTTAATGCAGGAACACTTTAACGAAAACTACATGGAAAGCGAGAAATACCCAAATAGTACCTTTAAAGGTAAAATTGTGGGTGAATACAATATAACCGAAGATGGAGAATACGACGTAGAAGCCATTGGCAATTTTGAAATTCACGGCGTAGAGCAAGAGCGCACAATTCCTGCAATTATTACGGTAGAGGATGGCGTGGCTAGTATTAGCAGCAAGTTCGTTGTAAAACTAGTCGATCATGACATTGATATTCCTAAAGTAGTATTTTACAATATTGCCGAAGAAATTGAAGTGACCATTAATGCCAGCTTGAAAAAGTATGAAGGCAAGAAGTAACCGAAGTTACGAGGATAAGCCCTACTTTCTGTTGTTTATTGTTATATGGTTTTATTGCTCAATGGTTTTGCCTGCTAACGAAGCAGACCTGATCCAATTGCGCCTATAGTCCCTAGCTTTTTAGCTTACTTAGTAACGCATAAAAAATAAATCCGTCATTTCTACTTGATCTTTTGCACTTATCCTGCGTTGCAAATACTCGCCGTAGCTTAGGCTATGGCTGCGTTTTGCGCCTTGTCTAAGCACAAAACCTCTACGTACAAATTGTCGGATTTATTTTTTAAACGTTACTTACACTTAAATATTTATAAAGCTAAAATTAAAAAAGCCGATTTGAAATATTAATTTCAAATCGGCTTTTATATTTTATATTATGCTTCCCCCATTCAACACCTGCGTCAGCAGGGAAAAGCAATTCAACAATTTAACATCCTGCGCCAGCAGGAAAAACAATTTAGCAGTTCAACCATTCAACAATTAAATTTAAACATCCAAAATGCGTTTTATAAATAGTTTTAAACGTTTTGTGAAAGAATCTTCTTGCATATAATTGCGTTCGTATTCGTCCTCATCGTCTAGGTCTTCGTCGTGTTCGTTATTGTAAACGGTGCGTTCTGTTTTACTAGCACTAGCTTGCTGACTCGCCTTTAATTCTTGTTGATGGATAAGTTGGTTTTTTTCTAGGTCGGCCAATCTGTTAATTAACATTTTCATGGTTTGCTCATACGATTGCATTCCTTCTCTTAGACGAAGGTTGGTCGTAGTAAGCTCTTCCAAATCGCTGCCGTAGCTCGCTAAAATTTCGATGGTTTCTTCTTCAAATTTCACTACTGCATTTCCGTAATCAATGCTTTGTAATTGTTGCAATTGTTTTTCTTTTGCGCCTAGTAGTAATAAGGCTTCTCGTTCTCTTTCTTGTGCTTGCACTACGCTTTCTTGTGTTTTGGTTAAGCTCTCTTGTAAAAAGTTTTTATCCGATTGAGAGGCATTGTTGGCCACTTCTAGGAGTTCCACCTTTTCTTGTAGCATAGCTACCTTTTGGTGGAGTTGTTGTATTTCTGTTTCGTAAGCAGGTGTTGGTTTTTCTTCCTTTTTTGCTAAAGGAATCAAGGATATGTGGCGTTCTTTAACAGTGTTGTCTTTGTCGTTGGTCTCCGCATCGGCATTCGCTATCACCTCTTCTGCAAGGGGCTGTTGAGTTTGTTTTTTTTCTGCAACAGGAAGAGCTTCTTCTTGTATGGAAGTTGTGTTTTCCTTTTTATTAGGCGAAGCATCAGGAATTGGTTTTTGGTTATTCGGTTTTGCTTTTTGCATAGGCGTTTTGGGCTTATCCGCTACTGCCGCTTTTGCACGATTAGGCGTGTTAATGGGAGTCATGCTATAATGTTGCATCACCTTTTTCTTGCGAAGCATAATTTTTCCAAATTCAACACGCTTTACATCAGTGTCGTCAAAGTTTTTCATGATTCGTCTTATCTGCTTTGTTGAACGGCCAACTAATTCGGCAGCTTCCTGTATATCTATCCAAGTACTCATTTTTGTTTGCGAGATTTTATTGGCGGCAGCAATGGCGTTTACTACCTATTAGCAATAGAAATTGGTTAAAGGCACTTAACTATTTTCTAAATTTAATTGGAATTTAAGACTTTTTTGTGGATAAGGCGCACAAATATGTCTATAAGTGGGTAAAAAAAGTGCATTTTTACCAACTCCTTGTAGACAAATGCTGAAAAGCTGTTAAATCTTATCCACATGCACTATTTTTTTGTTGACAAGTGTGTACAACTTGCCAAAATAGGTGCATAAGTGATTTGTTGATGTTGAAATGTAAGTGTTTTTCGTTTAAAAATGGGGGTATAAGTCTTAATTTAGCCTAAAAGCCATTATTAACTTATCCACATCCCCTTTTGAAACAAAGAATGGTGCCAAAATACTTAGTTGACTTACCTCCGTTTAGCGGCGGAAGTCCAAGCTACATTTTGGGTAGCTTGCTTGGACATGCTTGTGCAAAAATGAACCTGTACAAAGCACAAAGTCGCTAAATATTCAGGGGAAGACAAATGTAGGACTTTTCTCTGACATTTGCACCTCAAAAAAATAAAAAATAATGGAAAAGGAAATTTTTTTTTCACTTTTGCTAGAGCAGCAAAAATGACCAGGGTGGACATTTTAGAAAGATGAAGGTGATGCTCCTAAAAATGTCTAGTCTGTTTGGCAAAAGTAGGGAACCATAAGCGCAAAAAAAAACAATTATGGAGCTATTTGTTGTGTGCGCTTAATTACTACATTTTAATGATAAAGAGGGAAAGGATTTTGCTGTTTTGGGTTTGTTAAATTTAGTGTATCTTTGTAAGCACAAATTGCTATTCTTGTTGTACATTTATGGATTACTAACAGGAGCAAAGCAAACAGGCTAACTGCTAAAAAAAGCATCAAACAATCTAAACACTGACTACTGGCCACCAAAACTGGCCACTAAAAAAATGTAAAATGCCAGAATTTTATTTTGTACATTCTGTATTAGGGCAAATTGTATTATTCGTAATGCTGCTTGTTTTTTTAATTGCCTTATACCATCTGTTAAAGCAAATATTACGCTTTAGCCATACCGAAGTGCAGGATTTGGACCAGGCAAAACGCAATTACGATGTTGCTAGTCAGCCAGAACACAGTGTAACCAAAAAACATTTGCAATTAGTAGAGGGCTGTGCGCCAAGTATTGTAAGAGATCGCATTAACAGTATTTATTACGTAACGGTACAAAACCAACTCATTAACCAACAAAACCTAATTGATAACAGCCACATTAAAGAAGAAGCACAACTAGCAAGCGTTGTAGTACGTTATGCTCGCCCTGCCATTGTAATACTGGCTTTACTAGGAGTTGCTTATGGCTTAATGCAGTTTTTTGGGAAACTAAGTTATGTAAATAGTATTACCGAACCAGCAACTATCCTTCCTATATATGATGCCTTGTTAAGCATGTTTGCAGGGCTTTTATTTATTGCGGTGCTTAGTATTTTGCAAATTCCGCTGCAATGGAATAAACTGCGATTTTTTGCCGAGTTAGAAAGTTTTACCACCAATTATTTGTTGCCATTATTTAATCCTTCAAGCACCAGCCATCAGCTAAATAGCAATGTGCAAACACTAGGGCAGCACAACCAAAAAATGAAGGAGTTAAGCAGTCAAATGCAAGATACTGCTGCTAGTATGAATGCCGATTTTTCTATTGCAAGCCAGTTTACCAACAACCTCAACAATAGCATACAAGCCTACGTAAGTGCACAAGATGCCATGCAAGAACAAATGACTGGATTGACCCAATTAATAGCCAATTATCGGCAACAAAACCAGAGCAATTTTGAGGTAATGGAAGCCTTAAATTTGCACAATGTTACCCTCGATAATGTAAATAAAAAACTACACGATACCACCTTTAATATTGATGATTGGCTGAAGCAAATTATTAGCTTATCACAAAAACAACAAGGAGAATTTAAGGAGAGCCTAAAATTATTACTTGATTTAAGCCGCAGTAGCATGTCCTCTACACAAAGTGCAGCCATCCGATTTAATAACAGCATTGATAAGTTTGAAAAAAGCTTAGATAAATTAGCCATTAATACAAGTCAGTTTGATACTGCCCTAAAAGATACCGTAGAAGAACAGATAGAAAAGCTCAACCAATTATCAAAACAAGTAGCGAACCTAGCATTGCCTTTGCAACAAATTAAGGCGGAGGTAAATCAACAGCTATCGCAAATGGCGCAAGCCATGCACAATACCAATAAAATTGCCGACCCACAATACGTACAAGGACTAGCACAGGATATAGCCGAGCGAGAAATTAAAAAACGAATGGCTGCTTACGAAAAAGAATACCACGACTTAGAAAAACGTTTTACACAGCTTAGAGATGGGGAAAAGTCAAGCGGATTTTCTGCTAAGGTGCGGAATATTTTGGGCAAATAAAAAGACGTTTCCCTTAGAAATTAATATCTTGCAAGAACATTAAATTGATAGGTTTAATTTTTAAAGCAAGATAA
>JAHDBT010000143.1 GCA_020630215.1 Bacteroidota bacterium | reverse complement strand
ATCTACATCCGTTTCGCCTTGGTTTTGAATGCCATCATTACACGTAGCACATGCAGGACAAGGACCGCCACAGTCTACATCCGTTTCGCCTTGGTTTTGAATGCCATCGTTACACGTAATACAAGCAGGACAAGGACCGCCACAATCTACCTCTACCTCCCCTTGGTTTTGAATACCATCTGTACAACTCGGACCATCTGCAATAATATTTACGGTATAATCTTCTACTTCGCCATAAGATGAAACATCACAAGGACCAACTAAAGGATAATTAGGTGGATCGTAGTAAACCATCACAATCCTCATAATGGTAGGTCCACTAGCAATACCTGTAGGTACAGTAAAACTGCCTGTTATAGCTGCACTAGTAGGGCCGCCTGCATCATACACTAATTCTCCTGGGTCGTCAAAATCGGTATCTTGGTTGTAGTCAATATATACTTGGAAGTAATCGTCCCATTCGCTGCCGCTGTAATCTGGTGCTAGGGTAATATCGTAAGCTGCACCCATATCTAAATCGGTAGATATGGCAGTATAATCGCCATAGCCATTCGGGTCTTCTTCCGTAATATTATTGATGGTATTGATGCTCACTTCTGCAATCCATTCTTCTGTATTGTTGTCGCTACCAGTATCACAGTATACACAAATGGTTGCAAAACTTTCGGGTGCGCTAAAGGTAGAGCTAATAGGAGGTTGCCCCACTACACTACAATTAGCTAGTAATTGGTTGACTGCTCCGTTTACATTTAATCGGTTGCCAGTAGTAGTAATTCCTGCTAAACTTGCATTGGCATCTCCCCCATCGTAAATATACTGTTTAGCTGCTAATGCTGCTGCTGCTGGATCTGATTTTGCTAGGGCGATAAAATCGGTACAATTTACGGCATAAAGCAACCCAATTGTTCCTGCTACATGAGGCGTTGCACCTGATGTGCCACCAAAACCACCGTAGCCGCCACCAGCAGCAATGGTCCAAGTATCGGCACCAAATGCGCCAATATCAATGGTTGTTGCGCCATAACCAGCACCATTAACCTTATTGTCTGTACGGTTCATATTGGTTACCGATATGAGGTAATCGCTAGGGCAAGCGGTTGGCAAATCACCTACAGCATCTACATCTTGATTGCCATTAATAGTCGCACCACAATTTAAAACCCCTTCTTCGCCTAATTGGTCGTACATGGCACACCATAAAGGCGCATCGCTAGGCTGGCCAAAATCGATTCCCCAAGAGGCATTGGTACTTACTACAAAAGCTCCTGACGTACCATTACTGTTATTATATCGAGTACGCATTTCTAAAGGATAAGCATAAGCGGCTAAAGCTTCCGATTCGGCACCGCCACCTGCTACAATCATGAGTTTTACATCCCAGTTTACGCCAGCAACACCAACATTATTATTTCCTTGTGCGCCTATAATACCTGCAACGGGTGAACCATGTCCTCCTCCTTCAATATTGTCGTTATTACCATCGGCATTCCAACCTAGGTAATCATCTACAAAACCATTGCCATCATCATCAACACCATTGTTTGGTATTTCGTTATTGTTTACCCAAAGGTTGTCTCCCCAATCAGGATGGTCGCTATCTACTCCATCATCAATAATACAAACTACAATTTCGTCTCCTTGTGTGGTTGTGCCCCCCGTTGTAGTGTCCCAAGCTAAGTCGGTATCAATATCTGCACCTACAGTACCTCCATTCGAACCATCATTGATATACTGCCATTGGTCAGCAAATTGTGGGTCGTTAGGAATATTACGGTAGCTAATTTTGTGGTTGTTTTGTACCACTTGTACGGCACGGTGGTGGTAAATAGCATCTAATAAATCTTGCTGAGAAATGCTTGTTACATCAAACTCCACCAACCAAATATTCATGCTTTTTACGACTTCCTTTTTCACTTTTAAGCCTGTTGGTTTGCCTTCAAAACGAGCAAAATCGTGTACTAGTCTTTCAATGTTTTGGCTAGGAAGCATTTGGACTAATAACTCACCAGCTATAAAATCGGCTTTGCCTGTAGTGCCTTTTTTACGATTGGCAACTGCGGTTTGTGCATCGGCATCTAAGGTGCGAAGATTTAAAACATTATCGTTTGTACTTGCAAAAATTCCTGTATTAAAATTAGCAAAACTACCTCCTCCATCAGGGCATACGGCTTGTACCTGTACGGTATAATCGGTACAGCCATCTAAGTCGGTAAGGGTGTAAGATGGGCTTGTAGAAGTAAAGGTAATAGGGCTACCGCCAGCAGGGGTAATTTGAATGTTGTAACTAATTGCATCTGCAACGGCATTCCAAGTAAGGTCTGCACTATCTGAAGTAATATTAGACACCACTAATCCTGTGGGAGTATCGCAGGAGGAAGGAGGACAAGCAGGGCAGTTCGCACCACCACAGTCAACACCTGTTTCGTCGCCATTCATCATGCCATCTGTACAGGTAGGACAGGCAGGGCAGGGTCCACCACAATCTACATCTGTTTCCCCTTGGTTTTGAATGCCATCGGTACAACTTATGCAGGCAGGGCAAGGACCGCCACAATCAACGCCTACTTCTCCTTGGTTTTGCGTACCGTCCGAACAACTTGGACAAGCAGGGCAAGGACCACCACAATCTACATCTAGTTCTCCTTGGTTTTGAATGCCATCATTACAACTCGGACAAGCAGGGCAAGGACCGCCACAATCTACATCCACTTCGCCTTGGTTTTGAATGCCATCCGAACAGGTAGGACAAGCAGGGCAAGGACCGCCACAGTCTACACCTGTTTCACCTTGATTTTGGATATTATCGTTGCAAGTTGGATTGGCGGAAGTTAAGCAGAATTCAACTGTTTGTGTATCTGTAAATTGTCCATCTTCACTTACCAAGTTAGCTCCAGCATCATTATCTACAATTTCATAACTTCCCTCTCCATATCCACAACAAATCCCATCATCCTCTGCATCATTAATTGTAAAATTGTAGCATCCATCTGCTAAACACCAATTTTCAGTAATAAGTACACCATTATTGCCATTTTCATAGGGTCCACCCGAAGCAACAGTTGTGCCACTAACATCCACTAATTCCCAAGTTGTTTCTGCACCATAATTATCTTGTGTTAAATTGAAGCTTACACTGGTTCCGTCAATAATATTAATGTAATTAGTAAAAGTTTCGGTAGTACATCCATAAGTATTACAAGCGGTTAAGGTAACATTGTAAGTACCTGCAACCGAGTAGTTAACGGTTGGGTTTTGGCTAGTAGAAGTAGCAGGCGAACCACCTGCAAATGTCCAAGTCCAGCTAGTAGGAAGATTGGTAGACTCATCTGTAAAATTAATCGTGCTTACTTGTGCTAAACATAAGCTGGTATAATCCGAATCAATCGCTACCACAGGTGGATCGGTTGTAGGTTGCACTTGGCATTTATCCATAAAATTATTAGCAACTCCTAATAAGCCATTGTTACTATTTCCGTAGTTGTACATAGCGGTTGTTTGTCCTTCGGTAAACATCCACATACAAGCATCATCCACATAATCCATATAATTCATAAATAAATCGGCACTACTGCAACTGTTGGCAGAAGCAGGACAACCATAGTTTTCTGCACTTTGTGGAGGCGTATCAGCAATGCCATCGCCGCCGCCACAGCCAGCAAAAATGTGGTCTAAAGTAAAGTAGTGTCCTAGTTCGTGTGTAAGGGTACGGCCTTGGTCGTAGTTCCAACTATTGTTTTGCGTGTCGGGTCCAACTACACAGCCAAAACCTCTAATACCAAAAGCATTGGCATCAATTACTACGCCGTCGCCATTGCCACTGCCTCCTAGCGGCGAGTAGCCTAATACGCCTGTATTGTACTGTACAAAAATATTAATATAACCCGACCATGCTCCTACAAAATCGCCAGAGGTGGTATTAAAAGTAACAGCAGGATCGCCATTGCTTAATCCATAACCCGATGGATGGTCTTGGGTAGCAATGCAAAACTCTACACACGATTCGCCAGGATTAACACCAGGAAAAGTAGCCGAATAATTCGACCAGTTGCTTACATCAGCATTGTCGGCATTGTAATCGTCGTTTAAAATATCTAGTTGCGAGTAAGCCAGGTCGGTAAGGCAAGTTTCATTGTAGCCGTTGGGTAAACCCTGGAAATGTATGGCCATAGGAAAAGTAGTAGGGTTGGCACAAGCCATTTTAGCAGCTTGCTGGCTGTTGTTGTATTCATTAAACTGCGCTATTTTTGCTTCGTGTATGCTGCGGGTTATGGGGTCTTGTAGTATGCGCTCCATATAAGCATCGGTGCCACAGCGTAAGTCAAGTGTTTGGGCTTTTGCCAAATTACTTATTGCCATGTAGCAACAACAAAGCCCTAGTAATAGTAGGAGTTTCTTGGTCATGATTGGAAGTTTTGTAATGTTAAAATTGACATTGAATTGTTTAAATCAAAAGGTTGGCTTTAGGGCTTTGTTAAACAATTTTATTAGGGGAAGGTTTGGCTATTTTATATGCATACTTTAAGCCTCTGCTTACGTTACTTTTTTACATTAGAAAATGCAATAGTGTAGTAGGTTTTACATTTGGCAAAAAATAAGTGTATAAAAAAATGTTTTTCATCTAAAAAAAAACAATCTATGCTTTTAGTGAAATGGAAAAAATATGTACTTGGCTTTGGCTGCTTTATACAATAGTTATTTTAAATCCGCTTCCATGCATCCTTTTGGGCATTTCGACTAGGCTGGATGACCAGCGTTTTTTTCACTAGCGATAGACTATTGTTATAAATAGTTCATAGCACACTTACTCATTAGTAAGTGTTAATAAAGGACAAAAGCTAGTTAATTCCATTAAAGACAGGGCTAATTATCGCTTTTTTTCTACTTTTGTTACTGCTACTTCCCTTCTAAATAATACTTAAGAAATTAAATTACAGATCATGAACTCAACATTACAAAAAACGCTTTTCACAAGTATTTTACTTGTATTTATTGTTCCTAATTTACAAGCCCAAAATATATTTGGTGACAAACGAATTATTAGCCAGCAAGCCGAAGATGCGGTAAAAGTTTTTGCAGCAGATATAGATGGCGATGGCGATATGGATGTTTTATCAGCATCGGAAGCAGATGACAAAATTGCTTGGTACGAAAATCAGGGCAATGGCGACTTTGATGTTTTTAATCAAAATATTATTAGTGAGAATATCAATTTTGCGGTTGACGTTGCTGCCGCCGATTTTGATGGCGATGGCGATATGGAAGTGATTGCAGCTTCGAGAAGTAGCGATAAAATTGTGTGGTTTATTAATGATGGAGCAGGCAATTTTGGGGAAGAACAATTACTTACCGACAATGTTAACGGTGTGCAATCTGTGCAGGTAGTTGATTTAGATATTGACGGCGATATAGATATTGTATCGGCTTCTAACATGGATAATAAAGTGGCTTGGTATATGAATGATGGGACGGGTAATTTTAGCGCAGAGCAAATTATTAGTGACGATGCAAATGCGGTGCGAGAGGTACAGATAGGTGATATAAATGGCGATGGACACAATGACGTACTTGTACCTAAAAGCCCCGATTTTAGAATCCGTTGGTATGAAAATGATGGGAGCAACAATTTTCCTTTTCCACAAAATATTAATAACAGCTCTATTGGGGTGACCTATGTTCACCTAGCAGATTTTAACGGGGATGCCGCCTTAGATGTTTTGGCGGGTAGTACTAGTAGGTTGAGTTGGTACGAAAACGATGGCGATGGCTATTTTATGGACGATATTGACTTGGATGTAGCAGATTATATTGGCAATTACACCCTTACCTCTGTTTTTGTGGCCGATTTAGATAATGACGGCGACCTAGACCCATTAATGAGTGCGAGCTTTTACGACCGTATTTTTTGGTTTGCTAATGATGGCAATGGTAACTTTGGAAGTGAAATTGTTATTAGCAACAACATTGTTTCTGCTAGAGATGCCTACCCTGCCGATATAGATGGCGATGGCGACTTAGATATTATTGCTGCCTCGTTTGCGTATAATGAAATTGCTTGGTTTGAAAACACAACAATTGATGGTGTAGAAGCGCCTACTTATCAATCAACCCTAGGTAATACAACGCACGAATGGTATATAGCGAGTTTATATACCTGCGATGATTACCCAACCTACAAGTATGAAGAAACAGATAATGTGGTTACCGCAAACGAACAAGATTATACCGAACTCCTAAAATATTATGCATACACCGAAGAACTGCTAGACGAGTCTGTTTTATTGAGAGAAGAAAACGGCAAACTATACCGATATGACGAAACGACTGCTACAGAGGTGCTCATTATGGATATGTCTTTAGAACTAGGAGATAGTTTTACTTTTTACCTGCCTGAACTAACACCAACACCTTTTACAAGTACTGTAACAAGCATAGAACAATGGGAAGAAAGAAAGGTAATTACTTTTGACGCATGGATGAGTTCTTGTTCCTTTTCCGAAAACATTCAATTTATTGAGGGCATGATACCCAATATAGGATTTAAGGATACTGGCAATGGATTGCTGTGTTATTTCGAAAACGGCGTTCAGTTATATCAAACCCCTTATGAACCCTCCTGTATTATCGCTACTGATGTTGCAGAAACTACACCACCGCAACAAGCTTTAAACATTCAGCTACAACCCAATCCAGCACAAAACCGTTTACAAATAAATTTTAACAATCCTAACAATAAACAGGCTGTTTTGAATTTGTTAAATATAGCAGGTCAAACTGTACAAAAAGTTACAACCTACCAACCTGTAGCAGCGTTTACGGTAAGCAAAATTCCAGCAGGCGTTTACTTTTGCAAAGTGCAAGTAGCAGAACAGGTGGTAGTTGAGAAGGTGGTAATTGGGCGGTAAAAGTACCTCTAACCAAACAAACTAACCTAAGCCCTCCCCCGCTTTTTTCTATAACAATCAAATAAAAAACCGCCTAACTGTAGCGTATCTCATATTGATTATGTAACTTTAGCCCTGCCAAAAAGAAAGGTAAGCTCCTAGTACAATTATGGGTTCAATAACACCACATAACATCAGTTTTACCTTTTCGCACAAACTATTGATTATGAATTTTAGGGGGTTTATAAACTATACTGTTAATAATAAAAATCATAAACATGCTTTTAAACTCGATGTAGCAACGCACGAGTTTGAAGGCGTGCAAGTAAAGGTACGTCAAGAATTTGAACATTACCAACACGGACGAATTAGCATTTCCCTACACCCTAGCCAAAAAATTACCCTACAAAGTTTACAAATTCAAAGTCGGTTTATTTTTAAAAACGAACAACGCTTATTTTGCAACGGTTATCAATCGTGGACAGATACGGACGAGTATGAAATAAACACCACTTTTTTACCCCTCAAAAAAACATCTGCCAATCTAATTAAAGCTTTTGGCGATTACGACTTTATTGCCTACAATGGAAAAAAAGGTTACCTACACGCCTGGACTTACAGCTACATCCGCCTTAAAAAAGATGCCGACGATATTATTTTAGTTGGCTCGCTTAACGAAAAAAAAGGCTATACCATTATTGATTTTCAAACGCCCCAAAACGCCTTAATTGTTCACAAAGATTGTAAAGATTTAAACATTGAAGCAGGGCAAAACTACCCCATTTTAGACGTTTGGATACAAGGCGGAAAAGAACAAGCAGTACTCCATAATTACTTTCAACTTTGGCGAAAAAGCCAACCTTCCATTAATAAAATACAAGCTCTAAAACCGGGTAACGAAACAGGTTGGACTAGTTGGTACTATTACTACAATAAAATTTCGGAAAACATTATTAGCGATAACCTACGTGCTTTAGCCAAAGAACGAGTGCCACTAAATATTTTTCAGATTGATGATGGCTGGCAACATACCGTAGGCGATTGGCTGGTAAGTAATAAAAAGTTTCCTAGGGGAATGAGCTTTTTAACGCAACA
This sequence comes from Bacteroidota bacterium, assembly GCA_020630215.1. Lineage (GTDB taxonomy): Bacteria > Bacteroidota > Bacteroidia > Chitinophagales > UBA2359 > JAHDBT01. The sequence goes on along the minus strand of JAHDBT010000143.1, from coordinate 6,594 downwards.
AATTCACCGCCATAAATACAAAGCTGGCTTGTGGTTGGCTCCGCTTATTTGCGAAAAAAAATCGTTGATTTACCGCAACAATCCCGAATGGTTAATGAAGGATGAAAATGGCGATCCCATAAAAGCCTCCTACAATGCTGTATGGCGCAGTTGGATGTATCCGCTTAATTTTTACCTGCCTCAAGTGCAAGCCTACCTACGCCGTGTGTTTTACTATGTTTTAAAAGTGTGGAATTTTGATATGGTAAAACTCGATTTTTTATATGCCGTAGCCACACAAGCCTTGCCCAATAAAACCCGCAGCGAAATTATGCACGATGCCATGGATTTTTTGCGAGAACTGGTAGGTGATAAAATGGTGCTAGGATGTGGCGTGCCGCTTGCCCCCGCTTTTGGAAAAGTAGATTATTGCCGCATTGGTCCCGATGTGCATTTAGAGTGGGAAATGAATTTACTAAAATGGACGGGCAGCAGAGAACGAGTATCTACCATTAATGCCCTAAAAAATGCTATTCACCGCCGCCACCAAAACGGGCAAGTTTTTTTTAACGACCCCGACGTAAGCATTTTACGACTCAACAAAAACAAACTCAGTAAAACACAACAGTTTACCTTATTTTTGATTAACCAAATTTTTGGCTCCCTGCAATTTGTATCCGATAATATTGCCGAATACTCGCCTAACACCTTGCATTTATACTTGTCGCAGTTTCCGTTTAAGGGCAAGGTAATACATCAATGTCATTCCCATAATAATTTGTACCGTATTCAATTTAGCATTGGCAACTTAAACTATGTAGCCTATTGTAATTTAAGCGAAACTTACCAAGATATACGCCTAGCAGCCGATGCCAATTTTGCAGCTAAACAATACGGATACGACAAAAATAAAGTGCGCTTTTTTCAACACCAAACGCATCAATTTTATCAGCCACAACAAGGATTAACCATCAATCCTTTCCAATCTATCTGTTTTGTGGTATCGGGTGGTAAAGCAGCCGTTGAAATAGCTGGCAGCACGGGTCATTTATTTCCAGGAAGTGAAGTGTATCAATTATTTTTAGATAAGAACCGCAACCTTAAATGTCAAATAGACGTTCATCAAAGAAACATGACCAAAGTTTTTGTACGGATAAATGATGCCAAAAAGGTGAAATTACCGCCCTCTTTAGTGCCTAAACACCTAAGTGGTATTACTTTTGTAGTATTAAATCGTTAGATGAACCATCCAATACTAGCAAGGTTTAACAAAAATCTCCCTTTATTAGGTAACCATTTGTCCCTTTTACAATCTAAATAAATAGCAAGGTAAACATACGCATTATATATGCTTTTCGTTTTACATCTTGCTAATACTTTTGTATCTTTGTACTCGAATTTATATCATTAAAATCTTTTAAGACATGCGATCATTGTTTACATTTTTGTTTGCAGCAGCCATTGGCGCAGCAGCAGCTTTATTATACGCTCCACAAAGTGGCAAAAAAACACGTAAAAAATTAAAAAAACGTGCTAAAAAAATGCAATTGGAACTAGAAGCACAAACAGAAAAAGGATTAGAATCTATTAACGAATGGAAAGTAAATGCAGAAGAGTTTGTAGAAGATGCCGCTAAAAAAGTGAACGGTTCTACAGGTCCTGCTTTTTCGTAAGTTTGTTCGTTTTACGTAATGGTTTGCAATAAATCATTCAATTCCCAAGGCGTTAACACCAAATAAAGGTTATTGAGTTAGCTTGTTTTACTATTTTTTTAGCAAAACAAAGTAATTCAATAACCTTTTTGTATTTTTACAAAAAATGTTATTATTCAGCCTTCGCTAAACAGTAGTAGAAAGTAGCAGGTACGCTTCGCTTTAGGTAGAAGGATGGCTTCCATTCCGCTATTTATTCGCCAGTTTTTTAGTATCCGCTAATCGTACCTACAAAACTCACATAGCGAGCAGTCCTTATATTAAAGTACTTTCTACTCTATATCAAATACTAAACCGTGAGCAACGAAAGCCTAAACACCGTAGAAAAATTAAGCAAAGACCTACAAAAGTATGTAGAACTTAGGCTGCAATACCAAAAACTAAACAGCATCGAAAAAGCATCTTCCTCTGCTTCTTTTGCCGTTTATGCTATTGTATTGTCTTTAATTTTATTCTTCAGTTTTTTGTTTCTTAATATTTTTATTGCGGTTTGCATTGCCTATTATACGACCCCTCCTATAGGCTTTGGCATTTTTTTAATGCTTTACCTCATTACCATTATTTTTTTACTTATCTTTCGTAAATCTTTTCAGCGATTTGTAAATAACCGATTGCTGGCTATTGTTTTAGATAATTTAGACCAGGATGAAGAAGAAGAAGACTAAAAGCAGGTATACTCGCCAGTTAGACCTGGAAAAAGAGCGTTTAATGCTCAAAATGAAACAGCAAGAACTGGAAATACAAAAGAGTGTGGTAAAGTTAAAAGGCACTTACCATCCTGTAAATATTGCCACCAATTTTGCCCTCGATTTAATTGACGGCAGCCAACCAATGAACGATTCCGAATGGAATACAAACGATTCTGACTCCGACAAAACCAATTTATCAGCAAAAACACAAATAAGTAAACACCGCCGCAAACGTTCTAAAGCCATGTTGCGCCTCGGCGATATTTTTACCAGCCTACTCATCATTTTAGAAGGTTTTTTTGAGGCAAAAGCTCAAAGATACGATAAGCAACAAGGCGAACAGGAATATACTGATAGCACCAACAAGTCGGAAAAACAAAACACCTCTAAATTAAGAAACAACAAAAATGAATCGGAAGAATACATCATTGGGAAAGATGATGTGTAAATTAATTCTCCTTACAAACCATCCACAAACACCTTAAAATACGCTATTATGAAAAAAGCTTTTCCCTCTATTTTGGCTAACAGCACCCTCCTTTTCTTAGTACTCCTCTTGGTACTTCCTGCCTGTAAAACGGCCTATTACCCTACCAATAAAGAAGCTTCTTTTTATAGTTTAGATACGCTGGCAACAACTGATGCTGCTGTTGAAAAAATAATAGCTCCGTATAAGGAAAAATTGGAAGCCGCTATGAATGTGGTAATAGGACACAATGCTGTTGATATGCCCAAAGAACAACCCGAAAGTTTAATGGGTAATTTTGTAGCAGATGCCATTTTGGATGTGGCTCGTACAGAATATGGTAAACCTATTGACTTTTGCATTTCTAATTACGGTGGTTTACGAATTCCAACCCTCCCTAAAGGCGACATTACCAAAGGACGTATTTTTGAACTCATGCCTTTTGATAATATGCTGGTAATTGTACATTTAGATGGTGCAACAACCCAAACCTTTTTAAATCATGTAGCAGTAAAAGGTGGTTGGCCAGCTTCTAAGGAATTAAAAATGAACATAAACGGCAATCAAGCCGAACAAATTACTATTAATGGGGAAGCCTTTGACCCCAATAAAAAATACAGCATTTTAGTATCGGATTATATGGCCAATGGCGGGGATAAATGCAGCTTTTTAAAAGGAGAAGATCGAAATGATTTAAGCCTGCTTTTTAGAGATGCTATTATGCAATTTGTAGAAAAAGAAACAAAAGCGGGCCGAGAAATTAATGCCGCTATTGAAGGAAGAATTAACCTCGCAAGTGGACAATAGTTTTTTTAGCAGTCAGGACGCTGCGCTGTCAGTAGGCAGAACACTCACTGCGTTCGCTATCAGTAATAAAGCAATTCAACAGTAAAACAGTTTCGCAATTCAGCAGTTCAACAATTCAGCAGTTCAACAATAAAACAATTCAACAATTCAGCAATTCAGCAATTCAGCAATTAATCATATGCCAATGGTAACACGACGAAAATTTATACAACAATTAGCAGGTGCGAGTGCATTGGTTGCGCTTGGGCAATTTCCGTTTAGCAATTTAGCGGCAGAAGTGCGAGCGAATCCTAAAGGATTTACCAAAATTAGCATTTTACATACCAACGATGTGCATAGCCGCATAGAGCCTTTTCCCGACGGGCGACATAAGGGGCTAGGTGGCGTAGCAAGACGTGCTGATATTATCCGAAAAATTAGGAAAGCGGAAGAGCATGTTTTGTTGCTTGATGCGGGTGATATTTTTCAGGGAACGCCTTACTTTAACTTTTTTGAAGGCGAGCTGGACTATAAAATTATGGATAAGCTAAAATATGATGTGGCCACCATTGGCAATCATGATTTTGATGCTGGTATGGATGTTTTGAAAAAGCGTTTAAAAGGGGCCAATTTTCCGATGGTAAATACCAACTATAATTTTGATGGTACGGTGCTAGATGGTGTTACCAAACCTTACCACATTATTCAAAAAGGGGCTATTAAAGTGGGTGTTTTTGGTGTTGGCGTAGAGTTAGATGGACTTGTACCGCCTGATTTATTTGGTAAAACTCGTTATAAAGATCCTATTGCGGCGGCAGCTAAAACGGCTCATCAGCTTAAACGAAAGGAAAAGTGCAACTTCGTAATTTGTTTATCGCATTTGGGTTACGAGTACGAATCGGATAAAGTGAGTGATAAAATATTGGCACAAAAAACGGCTAATATCGATCTTATTTTAGGCGGGCATACGCATACTTTTTTAGAAGCTCCTGTAGCTTACACCAATGCAGAAGGCAAGGAAGTATGGGTAAATCAGGTAGGATGGGCAGGCATTTGGTTGGGGCGTTTGGATATTTATTTTCAGAAACTAAGCAAGAAAAAGTTTTTACAAGGTGGATTTATGGAGGTGAAGTAGATTTTGGCACTTGATACTTTTTAAGGTAGGAATTTTGAGGTAAAACAAATAAAAACGGGCAAGTTCTAATGAAAGAACTTGCCCGTTTGTTGTTTTAAGATTTGATTGCAATGCTAATATTTAGCTATTGTTTTGGGTGTTTTATTGTGGTGATAAAATCAACTCACAAACTTCTGTTGCTCCAGTATCTAAGGTTACTTCATAAGAGATGGCGACAATACCTGTCTCTGCATTTCGTGTGCCTATGGTGGTACTCTGTATATTGGTTACACCAGGATGAGATTGAGCAGGAATTTCAAAATTATCTGAATCTAATACTGTAGCTCTTATATTAATTATAGGGCTATCGAAACCGCCAAATCCTTTAATTAAGAATTCTGTTACTCCTTGGCTAGAAGTTTCAATGGTTACTGTATACACGTAACTGCCTGGCGCAGCTGATGGGCATAAGTCGTCTGCTTCGTAAGTACCGTAGTATTTACCTCTAATTTCTACTTCGCAAGAGTCGCCTTCGTAGCCAGGGTCGCAAACACAAAAGCCATCTTCACAAATAGAGTTGGTAGGGCAAATAATATTATAACATTCGTCAAACACTTCGCAGTTAGCGCCCGAATAGCCAGGGTCGCAATCGCAAGTACCTTGTTCATTACAAGTCCCGTTAGGACCACAATCTAAATCACATTCAGGAGTACAAGCATCAAATAATAATAAGGCAGATAATAAAGATGCTACTAATGCAAACAATTTTAATCCTTTCATTGCTTTTAATTTTTATGATTATTAATTTATTAATTTTTTATGCTAATTAAGGGGAGGTATTGGGTAGTTAGATAGCTTTGGGGCTTGGGAGATCTTATGTTTTCTTTCTTGTTAGTATTCTGTAATTGGTTACGAATGATTAGAGCTAAAAATGATAGGGAGGTTTAAATAGGGGTAAAAAATAAATTAAGTTTTGTTAACCTTTGGGCAAAAAAATAAGGGCAAATTCTAATTAAAGAACTTGCCCTTTGGGTTTTGCTATTAATAGTTTACACTATTATTTCCTTACTATTTCCTAGCCTATTGTGGCGTTAAAAGTAATTCACAAATTTCTGAAACACCTGTATCTAAGGTTACTTCATAAGAAATAGCTACAACGCCTGTATCAGCATTTCGAGAACCTATAGTTGTACTCACAATATTGCTTACACCAGCGTGAGACTGAGAAGGAATCTCAAAGTTATCATCATCCAATACCGTAGCTCTTACATTAATTGCAGGGTTATCGAAACCAGCAAATCCTTTAATTAAGAATTCTGTTATGCCTTGGCTAGAAGTTTCAATGGTTACTGTATACACGTAACTAGCGTCTGGTCCAGCTGATGGACATAAGTCATCTGCTTCGTAAGTACCGAAGTATTTATCTCTAATTAGTAATTCACAAGAGTCACCTTCGTAGCCTGGGTCACAAACACAAAAGCCATCTTCACAAATAGAGTTAGTAGGGCAAAGAATATTATGACATTCATCAAATGTTTCACAGTTTGCACCTGAATAACCTGGGTCACAAACACAAGTTCCATTGTCGCAAGAACCGTTTGCACCACAATCAACATCGCATGTTGTACATGCATCGAATACTAATAACGCACAAACTAGTGCCGCTACTAGTGAAAATAATTTTAATCCTTTCATTTTTTTATTTTTACTTTATGGTTTAGTAGATTAAGATAAATGAATTTGATTTATTAAAAATTTAATAACGTTTTCTTTCGTTTAGTAAATCAATTAGTTTGGTCTCAAATCGGTTATCTATTTGGTATTCAATGCAGGATTTCAGTTCTAAGT
>JAHDBT010000142.1 GCA_020630215.1 Bacteroidota bacterium | reverse complement strand
AGAAAAAAAATACGGCGACTTAATCATCAGAAACTTAAGTTTTGAGCCACTAGGTGGTTTTTTAACATACCAATAAAACCTAGTAACATTTATCCTAGTTTTTCTACTGTTGCATCTTTCCGAGCTACTTCGGGGTAACTAATGCGTATGTGGTAAATGCTACGCAATTGTTTTTTAAATACTTTTTTAATGGTAGAAACATCTTTAAAACTGATTTCGCAATTTACAAATTGATTTTGTTTTATCTTTCCATCAATAATTTTTTCTACTAAATCATCAATATATTCATCTGTAGGATTTTTAAGACTTCGAGAAGCTGCTTCTATCGAATCGGCCATCATTACAATAGCAGTTTCCTTAGAATAGGGCAATAATCCTTCATAGCAAAAATCACGCATTCTTACTTCCTGGTCGGGATTGTCTTTTACGTATTTTCGGTAAAAGTACTCAATACGAGTTGTACCATGATGCGAACGGATGAAGTCTATAATTACCCCTGGCAATCGTTCTTTTTTGGCTAACTCAATGCCGTAGGTTACGTGCTCTTTAATAATACGGGCACTTTCTAAAGGGCCTAAATCGTCGTGTGGATTGATGGCGGTTTTTTGGTTTTCGATAAAATAAGCTGGTCGGCGCATTTTACCTATATCATGATACAATGCGCCTACTTTAGTCAACAATGCTTTGGCTCCTACTTCCGATGCGGCGGCTTCTGCTAGGTTGGCTACTTGCAATGAATGGTAAAAAGTGCCAGGTGCTTTTTTGTTGAGTTCTTTTAATAGCGGCTTGTTTAAATCGCCAAGTTCGGTTAAGGATATATCAGATACAAAACCAAAGAGTTTTTCAAAAACGGGAATCAGCGGGTAGGCGAGTAAGGTAAAAAAGGTATTTACAAATAGCCAACCTAGCACTACATAGTTGATGTTGTTCCACGAGCTTTCTTGTATTAAGGATACGCCCAAGTAACCCAAAATATAGGTGAGCAAAATAATGCCCGATGATACAAAAAACTGCGACCAATAATGGGTTCGTTCGCTAAGGCTAATGGCTACTAAACCTGCGGTGAAATGCAAAAATAACAATTCATAACCGCCACTAACAATAAACCCTGCTAGTAGCACAATGGTGATATGTACATAAGTAGCTACTCTGCTACCAAAAAAGTTTTTAATAATAATGGGTATCAAACTAAAAGGAAGGGCATACATGCTAATGTTAACCTGATTAACGAGGTTAAGCCGCATAATAAAACTCAAAATGGCCACAAACAATACTACAGATAATAAAACAAAACACAGCTCTCTAAAATTGCGGTACAATTTGTTTTCAAAAATGAGTAAAAACAATACAAAGGTGCCAATAATAATAGCCGATATAAGGAAATAACCTGTTATGCCTGCAAACTTATTCCAAAGATGGTCGTCTTGTGGGTTAATGGTAGAATTATCGTAAAACTTACGCAACGAAATTAAAGCTTGAAACTGTTCGCCTTTCACCAATTGTCCTTGCCCAATAATCAATTCATTTTGTTTAATCCGACCTTCCGTTTTTACTACTCGTTGCATTTTTTCGTAGGTAATTCTGCGAGTTAGGGTATTATTGTAGGTAATATTAGCTGTTAGGTTTTCGCAGATGGGGTCGGTTAAAAAAGTAACGGTACTATCTGGTAAATTTTTAAGGTAGCGATGTGCATACTGGCAAGCAGAAGGCACGCTTCCAAAAAAATCGGAGGCAGTAGCAGTAGACGATTTATTGGCACTAACCATTAAATTAACGTAGAGCTTACTAGGAGCTTTGTTTTGATGCTCTTCATCAATATCAATAATTCCTTTTTTGTAAATCGAATCAATTAAGTTTTCGGCTGTTTTAATATAGCGCAACGAATCTTTAGTTGTTGGCTTAGAAGCTGTATCAACAAAAGTAATGATGTATTTTCGTTCAAAATACTTATAAAACTGTGCTTTTGTATTGGTTGCAGCATCTTGGTTTAAATTGTAATAAGGATAAATACTATCCAAAACACGCTTTTTTTCTCTCTTTATACTGTCTTCCGATTTGTTAACGGTATAGGTAAAAGGGGCATACAAATTATCGTATTGCCAAGGTTGGTCTAACTCAAAATCGTAGTTAAAATTTTTCCTTGGAAACAACAAAGCAATCCCTATTATTACCGCCAACACTAAAAAGTACCGAGCAATTAATAAATGATGAACTGTAAAAAACAAAAATATTTTTTTTAGCATAATTATGGCATGTTAAAAGGGCATGTTTTTTAGTAGCGGGTACTTGGTATTTAGTAGTAGGTATCGACTACGCTGCGCTTTGTTGTTTTATTTGCCCTAAGTAGTTGGACAAAATATGGTATCATGCAGAATGGTAAAAACGTCCTAATACTAAATACCTACTACTATTATACAAAGCATAAGGTTTTGGCTTGTTGTTTGTATTTCTCTACAATAATAGGCCTTGCCCATAACTTTACAAAGGTTTTCGCAAAAATATTAAAATAAAGCGAACAAAGAACCTTCTTTTAAAATTAAACCTAATACATTTAGGATGGTTAAAGTATAAGGACGAGCAATTGCTAAAATGCCTTAAAAAAATACCATAATGGTGTACATAATTATTTGATTAGCGAATACGTTATTATCTTTGTAAGTAGCATGAAACATAGCAAGGGGCTATTTTTAATCATGCTCCTTATTAATTTTTTTTATAAAATAATAAATTTCATCTAAACATGAAGCAACTTTTGGTAATTCCTTTACTGCTGATTGGTTTACTCCTTACTGTTGGCACACAAGCACAAGAAACAGACGAAGTGCAAGAGAAAATAGAAAAAGCGGAAGTAAAACCAGTAATAAAGCCAGAACAAATAAGTAGCGAAGATTTTAAAACACTTCAGCAATACGAGGATTCTTTATCTGTAAAGTTTGATGAGATAAGAACCAATCCTAAGCAAGAAGAACGTTTTGAATCGACTCGTAATTTTGTACCGATGTTGGTAGAGGCATTAAAAACGCCCAATTCTTACTACTACCCCTTTAGTTCTTTCGAGCATATTTCTATTTTGAATGCGCCAGACAATTCCTTCCGCATTTTTACTTGGCTCGTAGTACAACAAGGACGTAACGACTACGATTTTACCTATAAATACTATGGGGCTATACAACACCAATCATCTGAGCTAAAATTAATTGGCTTGCAAGATAAATCTTCTCGCATTAGTCGTGCAGGAGATAGAGAACTAGATGCCGAAAACTGGTACGGCGTTGTTTATTACGATATTATGCAGTACGAGCATAAAGATACAACTTACTATACCTTATTTGGTTGGGATGGCAATAACCATAAAAGCGATAAAAAAATAGCCGATGTTTTATTTTTTAGAGATGGTAAAGCCATATTTGGCTCGCCCGTTTTTGAAGTAGTTGACAAAAAAAAGCTATCTGTTGATCATCGTTTAATTTTAGAATTTAAGGAAGGTTCTTTGGTAAGCCTGAACTACAATAAAGACAAGGAAATGATTGTTTTTGACTACTTAACTACCGAGGATAGCGAAACGGAAGAAATAGCAGGGAGTAACTTTGCTTATATTCCTGATGGCACTTACCAAGCATTGGCTTTTAACAAAGTAGAAGGACTGTGGAAACATGTACCCAAAGTATTTAACCGAGTTACCCCCGTATCGTCTAAACCTGTACCAGAACCAGATGATGTTGTAGGTAGCAGTAAAAGTAAATCGAAAAAACAAAGTCGAAAAAAGAAAAGAGTAAAAAAGAAAAAACGGAAACGTTCTCGTTAATAGAACAATAAGATATCGCATCATTAAAAGGCTTACAGTAATAACTTGTAAGCCTTTTTTACTTTCCCCTATCTCCTAGCAGGCGACCCACCTTTTTGGGAAGATGCGCTCCACTTAAAAATCGACCTATCTCCTTCTTCCTGCTTATTTAAAACCAAGGAATAACCTCCACCACCAGCCAATTCGGGCCAGGGGGCGGTACTTTGGTAACTAACCTTATCTATTAATTCGCCATTTGCAGCTTGTAAATAAATAATTTCTCCTTTGTTACTTAATTTACCCTCGTACTCGCCCAAAGGCATAAAGCCATAATGTTTGTTAAAAGCCGCCGCATTTCTTGCCAATACAATCACCTCTCCTGCCTCCACGCTGCTGCCCCACGGAAATTTATAAAAAACACCTTTCCTTAATTCCATTCCATACAACTCCAAACAAACATCGCTGTTGTTAAGCAACTCTATAAACTCCAGTTTGCTCGTATTCCCCTGTTCTTCTACTTCTTCAGGGTGATACATTATTTCGTTGATTTGCAATTGATGAATAGGCTGTTGTGGGTAAAATGTTTGTGCTGCTAAAGGACTCCATACGCCATCCAATAACACCCTTGCTTTTAAATGGTGTATGCCTCCTAAAAATAAAGTATCCTCATATACCTTCGCATTTTTATTAAGCGTCCCTCCTACTCTTCGAGGATCGCTTCCATCTAAGGTATAATATATTTGCCCTCCCAAATTTGAGTTTATTAAACTGCAAGCACTAGACCTAGGCCAAGCATTTTTATTAACGGCTGTTTTTACGGGTTGTGCTATACGAGGTGCTGCTACAGCCGAAAACAAATTGGCGGCTTTAAATTGTTGCAGCATCTTATTGGAACGTTTGGGTAAATACTCAGTTACAATATGTTCGTATTCGGGAAGCCAGTGATGGTCTAGGGTCATGGTTTGTTGTGTTAAATGCCCTTGTTCTATAGTACTCCTATAGGTTCCCCACCTTGCCGATTCTGCAATAAGTGCCACTTTTACTTCCTTGGCCAATTGTTGGTATCTTTTAACACTAGCTGCCGAACTTAGTGCGCCATTGTTATAAAAGTGGTGGTAAATCCTATCTGCATAATGCATTTTAAACTCCTCATTATTGCGTAATTTCCTAAAAATTTCGGTGCCTCTTTTGGGCGCTTCAAAGTAGCATTGCATTTTCACATAATAATACGTCATATCTTTTACCCAGCCACTTTCTTGCTTATAGCCTTTCATTTTATACGATTCGCAGCAAGCATCCATTACATTAACGTTTAAATCTTGTAGCACTACTTCCGCATCCCAACTAAAAAAACGAAATTTTTCTCCTGCTGCTTGTTTGCGAGCTGCATACCAATTACCATGATCCCAATCTTCATTACCCAAATACTGATTGAGTATCATATAATCAATAAAATTATCCATATCTAGCAGCTTGGTAACGGCTTCATAGTTAGCCGCAACACTCAAATCTTTATCTAACAAATCAAATAAATGATTCCAGGCATGTACCATACCACTTTGCAAATCGCCAAACTTTATAACATCGTAATTAACTTTATTACCCCTAAAATAATGTGCTTGAAAAGAACTGCTAGGTCGTTCCATAATATTGTACACGCCCCAATAAATGCCATTTAGGTACAAATGCACATATAAATGATGCGTAGCTACGTGTCCCATTGCTAGGTGTGTTTCACTAGCAAAAGTATTTCTTAAGTACTGCGTTTTTTCCCTCATTCCGTACATCCACCAATTAGGAAAAAGCCACGAATCGTTAAACCCAGCCCTTAGCACTAATTCGTCGAACTCATTGCAAGCAGTATCGCCAAACAAAGGGTAGTTTAGTTTTTTAGCTCCATATTTTGTTTTAAATTTTAGCCGAAACGAGTTTTTGGGAGTCCAATTTCGATAGCGACTTTTATTGCCAGCAATACGAATACCTGCATTTTCTTGAAATCCACGGCTTGTATCATTTGGATAAATTAGCTCAATAGAAGCGGCTCGTTCCCAATTTACACCCGATTGTATGGCATGGTTGTAAATGCCTGTTTCCTCACCAAAAAGCTCCTCCTTATCCATTATTACCGATAAGCTGGGAATGTTTTGCAATGCGGCTACAACCTGCGCTTCATAAAGGCTATCTGCTGCAATGGCATTATTATTCATTCCATAATAAGCAGCTACCGAAATAGGATTGTTTGCATCATCTATCCCATGCCATTTTTCGGGATAAGTTTGTGCGGTTTGTTGAACTACTTGGGTAGGATAAATATAAGTATGACTAACAACCTCGCTAGTATCGGAAGCATTATAGGTAAAAGCTCGGAGTATACTTGTTGTTTTAATAGGAATTGGGTAAACATAAGTGTTACCATTGTTTATGGTAGGAAGCGAGCCATCAAGTGTATAAACAATTTGAGCATTGTTAAGCTCGCTAGTTAATTTTAATACGATTGCTTGTTTATAAAAACCTCTTTCAAAACCAAATTGTATTTGTTGTTTTTCTTCCGCAGCATTTACACTTAAATGATAAAATAAAGTGCAATATGCAACCAAATATATTCCTTGTTTGATATTAAAAAAGGAAACCATAGCAGCAGATAAGGTTGTCAAATATTGTAAAAAAAAATTATTCGCAAAGTTAGCAATAAGTGAAGAAAAAATAGCTAGAAAGAAAGGAGAAACTTCTAAGCTTGCACCCCAAATAGGCTAAGGAAATGATAGGTTGATACCTAACCTACCTAGCAGTAATAGGCTAACTATTTAAAGAAAGGGAAATAAGCAGGGAAATTGACCTATTTAGGGAACAGGTACTTGGTATATAAACGGTTCCGCTTCGCTGTACCGCTGTAAAGTACTGTTCCTTATTGGATAAACAGACCAGGAAATTTGAAAAATAAAAAAGCGACCCAAAGATAGAATCAGCACAATAATTAGGATAAAGACCCCTACACCTAATAATTGAAATATCTTTTGGATCGCTCGTTTAACATTTGGTTATCATTTTATAACCTTTTGCAAATATACAGCCCTTATTCAATAAAAAAAAGTATTTTCGCTACATTTTTTAGAAACTTAGCAAAATATTAAGATTTAAATTTTATCAATCAAACAATCACCAAATCTACTGAAAGACAAGCATTTATCCTAAAAAAAAGCTATTTTAGGGCTTTTAGAATCTTAAAAAAGAAAAAAAATAGTTGATTAAATAAATATTTACTTGCAATTCCGTTGTAAAATCATATACATTAAATTTAATTAACATAGCACAATATCTGCGTTTTGTGCCTTGTCTATTAGAAAATCTCTTTGCGGAAATTTGCAACTTTATTTTTTCACCATCCCTTAAAGCCTCCCAGCTTACGCCTAAAAATGTAAACTGCTTGGATAAACAGGTCCAATTTGCCTAAGTTTTTTGCTTGCGTTTTTTAGCTGCTGGAAACAATACATTGTTTAAAATTAAACGATAGCCAGGCGATGTAGGGTGTAAGTTTAAATCGGTAGGTGGTTCGCCTACATAGTGGCGATAATCTTCGGGGTCGTGGCCACCGTAAAAAGTCCAGAAACCTGTACCAAATTCTCCGTGTACATAGCGCACTTCGTTAGCGGCTTTATTTTCGCCCATTACTAACACACTTGTTTTTACGTATTGTTTTTTAAAGGCGGTTGTTTGCCCCATAAAACCTTTTACGGTTTGTGTGTGGCATTGCGTTAACATGGTAGGAATAGGGTCCCATTTTGCCGAAAACTCGAACAGGGTAAAATAGTCTAAATTTTGTGGTACATTCCGTGTTTTAGGGTTTACATCTATCGAAGAAAATTCGTACTCCAAAGGATTTTTGGTCAATTTAAACTTCTCGAAAGCAAAACAGCGGTGATAATCCAGTTTTCCTTCTGCGCTAGGGTCTGGGCTATCGCCATCAAACATTCGGTCGCAAATATCCAACCCTTCCGAAGCTAGTGCAATATCGTAGGTATCGGTAGCCGAACACATGGCAAACATAAAACCTCCGCCAGCTACATACTCTTTCAATTTTTTAGCAACGGCTAATTTCATTTGCGATACTTTATTATAGCCTAATTCCTTGGCTTTTATTTCTTCGTAATGCACTTGTTCTCTGTACCAACCTGCATTTCTGTAGGAAGCATAAAAACGTCCGTATTGCCCTGTAAAATCTTCGTGATGCAAATGCACCCAATCGTATTCCGACAATTTATCGGTTAGCACTTCCTCATCATATATAATATCAAAAGGAATTTCGGCATAGGTAAGTACTAAGGTTACGGCATCGTCCCAGGGTAAATCGGGGTGATGCGGTTTGTCTTTAGGAGAGTACACCGCTATTTTAGGTGCTTTTTCTAATTTTACCACATCCATATTGGCTTCGGGATTGGCAATTTGCTGCAATATAACGGTATATTTTGCATCAGGAATTACCTCATAGTTAATCCCTCTAATTTTACACTCCGCTTCTAACACATCAATATAATTAAAAGCAAAGCTACCGCCTTTATAGTTCAGCAGCCAATCTACAGGCATTCCTTTTTCGATGGCATAATAAGCCATGCCATACGCTTTTAGATGGGACTTTTGATTATCATCCATATTTAACAAAAGGGTGGCTGCATCTATTTGCAAAGCCGTCATTAATACGAGTAAACCAAACAGTATTTTTCTCATTGTGTATAATTGATTTTTATTAATTCCTTACTTGAAAGTTCATTGTCTACATAATAAAGACATTACTAAACCCAAAAGGTTTCCTTGTAAAACACTATAACAACGCATTTACCTGCAAAATAAGTGCTAAATAATCAAAAAAACAATAACAATTTAAAAGGGACGGAAATTTTAAGGGCATATCGCTATTTTTAGGGCCACTTTTTAACGAATGTTAACAGAGCAGAAAGCTAATCTTATTGCTAATTGTTATCAGTAAGCTACACAAGCGACTAATTACGATTGAGTATAATTTAATAAGCTTGCTACAATTAACTTTCTATTACAAATAACAATTTAATAAAGAGCTTTTTAAAACCCTGCCTGCATTCAAGCATTAGGAACTACAGTATTTGGGCAAGCTTTTTGCGGTAAAAAAAAAGCATACAATCTCAGCCCTTTATTATTAGTTTAGTATTTTATTTAAGGGGCTGTTTATTTCGTATCTGTTACTAGTAACTCAAAACCTAAGTTCTTGAACCACTAGTACCTTTTAAAACGGCATAGCAAAACCGTTTACCCCAACTAACACCACAAAATATATTATTCAAAGCCACAAACGTTAAAAAATGAATACATTTACCAGCTATATTTCCTTATTTTTTTATTGGCTATTGCTTGGAGTTATTGCCTTTAATTTACAAGCGCAAAATACTTATTCTGCCGATAAAAAAATAGCCGTAAAAGATCTTAAAAAAGATTTTAAAATAGTACAAAAAGCTTTACAAAATGGACATCCTGGTTTATACACACATCGCCCTCCGTCTGCAATAGATAGCTTATTTGATAGCACACTACAAAATCTAAGTGAGCCACTTACCGAAAACGAATTTTATCAACAGTTAATGCCACTTGTTGCACAAATTAATTGCGCTCATACCCGATTAGTTCCTAGTAAGGCCCATAAAAGTTTTGTAAAAAACCAGCAAGAACTTTTTCCTTTTTATTTAAAGTTTACAGGCAATAATGTTTATATTCGTTACAATTTAAGTCGCACCAAAAGCATTCCTGTTGGAGCTAAATTAATTAGTATTAACCAGCAACCCATAGACGAGATCCTAAACACCATTTTACCTAACATTCCTTCAGACGGCTTAAACACCTCTTACAAGTACCGCCTACTCGATCAAGGTTTTATTAACTACTATTCTAACTTTTTTGGTCGCCCCAAATTATTTGAGATTGAATACATTGCTCCTGGCGAAACCGACATAACCGAAGCGAAGGTAAAAGCAATGTTTATTAAAAATATTAACCAAAATTACTACGACCGCTATATCTCTGAAGCTAAAAAAAATCAAAAACCTTTGCGTTATGAACGTTTAGCAAGCTCCAATAATACAGGCGTTTTAACCATCGAAACTTTTGATACCTATAGCATTAAAAAAGCGGATTTAAATTACCAAAAGTTTTTAGCCGCTACCTTTAAGCAAATTCAAAAAGACCAAATCAGCAATTTAATTATCGACCTTAGAGGCAATATGGGCGGGCAAGAAAACAGTGCCGAATTGTTGACTTACTTAGTTGGTGAAGGATTTAAGTTTTTTCACCATGCAGAGGTTAAGACTGATAAAAAATACACCTTTTTACAACATTCCGATTTACCGAGCAATTATAAAATTAATGCCTACGATAATGGCGATGGCACTTTTTGGGTGAAAGATAAAAACCTGATTAAAACCCATACCCACCAAGCAAAACCTAACACATTTAAAGGCAATGTGTATGTTTTGGTAGATGGTAGAACGCTTGATACCGCCGCACAATTTACCGCTTTAGCCCATCATTTAAATGCCGCTACCTTTATTGGAGAGGAAACAGGCGGGAACTATAATGGCTTTAATTTTCATACTACATTGGTTACTTTACCCAATAGTAATTTGCGTTTGTATTTTCCACTTATTAGGGTAAAAAATGCGGTTACCAATTATCCTTATGCAGATATGGGCTTAATTCCCGACTATGAAGTGGACCCTAAAATTGAAGATATTATTGAAGGAAAAGATACGGTGAAAGATTTTACCCTAGAAATGATTGATAGTAAAAGTGATAAATAGTTGGTGGTTTTGCTTGGCAGAGGAACAAATATTGAAGGAGAAAAAAGTAAGTTCGTTATATAGTAAACTACAAGTATTTCCCTTTTTTTTCATCTAACAAAACACCTAGCAATAGCTCATACGTTTCTTGTCCGTATTCAACTACCTTTGCCCATTCAGATAAGGGCAGTTTACGGCTTAACTTTAAGAACCGATATTTTTCTAAGTGTGTAGTAATTTGAGCAGTGTTTAACTCCTGTAGCAATTGGTAGTTAGTTGGCTGGTAATGATATTCCCAAGGCGTATCTGCTACACAGCAATAAGTGTCGGGCGGTAATTTAGTTAATTGTGCTAGGATGTTTGCTTGATATTGTTGAAGGCTTTCGCCGCCTAGGTGTAGCGTAAAACTAAAGGCATTGCCCCACCAAAATAGGCTCCTAAAGCTAAAGGTGCTGGCATGGCTAAATGCCCTAGGAAAATCTAGCACTAAATAGGGTAATAACTGGTACTTTTCTCCTTTAGAAATTTTAGCCCTTTTATTTAAGGTGCCTGTTGGAAATGGAAAATCCTGATGAAAACTACTTTTGTGAATCGATTCCTGCAACTGTGCTAACAATTGGGCTGCTTTATCCATAATAATTTGCTTAGTAAGCAATACCTCCGCATTTTGCACTAGTTCCATTTCTGTAGCATTCAGTAAAAAATTATTTTTAGTTATTATATCCATACTAGCGTTTAATATTATCAACAAGACTTAAATATATCCAATTCCACTTTACCGTTACTTACCGTCGATTAAAAAAAAATCAACCGTCAAAGATTAAAAATCCCTAATCATTCAAGAATTTCTGCTAATTTAGCGCAAAAATAAGAAACTCAAGATATGTCAGAAGATAAACAGTCAAAATCAGGTGGAATAGGCGAAATGTTTCGCAGGGTAAGTGCATATTTGGCTCATTTGGTTGATTTAAGAGAAGACACCGATAAAGAAGGAACCATAGATGCCGTTATAAAATACACCGAAGTACGAGGCTACAATGTTTGGATTTTAATGTGTTCTGCCATGATTGCTTCTATTGGTTTAGATATGAATAGCCAGGCAGTAATTATTGGAGCGATGTTAATTTCCCCATTAATGTCGCCTATTTTGGGCATTGGCTTATCTATAGGTATTAATGATAGGGAATTTTTAGCACGTGCTTTTTACAATTTTGCGGTAGCCGTTATTGTAACCTTACTCACCAGCTTTTTGTACTTTTACTTTACGCCATTAGGCGCACCTACCGAACAACTCCTAACCCGTACCGAACCTACGCTACTCGATGTTTTTGTTGCCCTCTTTGGTGGCATTGCAGGTATTGTGGCCGCATCGCACAAAGATAAAACCAATGCTTTACCAGGTGTAGCCATCGCCACCGCATTAATGCCTCCGCTGTGTACCGCAGGCTTTGGTTTGGCAAAATTTAATACGGTTATTTTTGGCGGAGCTATTTACCTATTTTTCATTAATGCCGTAATTATTGCCGCTTCTACCTACCTAATTGTTCGTTATTTAAAGTTTCCATTAAAAGAGTATATCAATCCCGCAGAAAAACGAAAAACCACCTTTTTAATTACCGTTTTAGTAGTTGCCTTCACCATTCCTAGTATATTTATTTTACGAGATACCTTGCGAGAAATTGCCTTTAATTACAATGTCAGTCAATTTATAAAAGAAGAACTCAACAGTAATTCGCATGAGGTGCTGGACTGGAAAATTGTAGAACGAGATTCCGTAGATGTGATTAAGTTTTTCCTAATGGGAGAAAGCCTTCCCGAAGATAGTATTACTTCTTTAAAAAAGGAGATGCTCACTTATAATGAGCTACAAGGCTACGATTTAGACCTCATACAAATGGATGTTTCGCAGCGTGATAAAACACAAATGAGGAGTGAAATTACGGAGCAGGTGATGCAAATTGTAGAAGTAACCAAAAAGGAATTGGACAATAAAATTAGCCAAATTACCGACTCCCTCACCAAAGCACAAGTGCAACAAGCTAAACTCGATTCTATCAATATTCCTATTGATATTATCACCAAAGAACTACAAGCCCTCTATCCCGAATTAGAAACTATACAAGCAGGCCGAATGCAAGCTTTTGCCGAATTAAAGTTTGTTGCTGTTATTGATACGGTGGAAGGCAAAGCCGTAAAAAAGGACAGTGTGGCAGTTGTAAAACCACAATTAGCCCCCATTACTGTATCGCTAAATTGGCAAGATAAACTAAGAGATAAAACCATTACAGACTATAACGGCCGTATTGAACGTTTCTTAAAAACACGATTTGACTATGATACATTAATTGTTGAAGGCAGGAAATAGTTTGGGCTAGTAAATAGCTGCTGTTTGTTTGCTTGTTTTACAGCATTCTCCTGCCCTACGCTTCAACCCATATTGATTAAAAGAATGACAACAACCAATCCTAAAATTAGCATTTTACTACTTTACTTTTTATTGCTACTAGGGCTAAATGCTTGTAAAAACACGGGCAGCGGCAGCCAAGATTTACTAAGCAAGGAAGAAGAATTAATTGGCGAATGGCAGGTAAACTGGATCGTAGATGAGTTTCCAGATGACCACGGACATCACGAAGTGCAAGACACCACTTTTTACTGGAAAGGCGACCTCACTTTTAACGAAGACGGCACAGGAATAAGACGTGATTTCAGTAATGCTTTTACAGGCACAACCGATACCATAATGGTAGATATAAGCTGGATATTAAGCAGCACCCACCTAAAAATAAATCCCATAGGTTCTAACTATGGTGCCAACTACAGCATCCTAAATAGTAACGCTAACAACTACCTCCTCCAGCTAAAAGGCGAACACACTATTTGGACTTTAGAATTAACAAGGTAGCAACCAATTCGCCTTGCTTTCCGTTACTTCCAATAGTTAAAAATAATGCACAGGATTTTGTTCTTTACTCTTACCTCAATCAAAAAGAAACACTAGCTTATTTTACTATTACTTTAACAAAAAAAAATCATTACACCATGAAAAACATTTTGTCGTTAACCGCCGTTTTATTTTTTTTAATTATTGCCATCGCCACCTCTCCCCCAGAATACAACCTGAAAATGGAGGCCGAATTAGATGAAGGCGGGCAACAACTCATCTTGAAAAACAATGATGGGTTTGATTACGATAATGTATATTTAGATTTGCGAACACAGCTAATAGAAGACAGTATTGTAACCGACTCTGTTGTTTATTTTTCTTTAGAATTGTTGGAGCTTACTAGTGAATCTACAGCCATTCTTGACCTAATAGATTTTGAAAGAGACTCTATTCCTTGGACGCTCAATCACAAACCCATTAACATACACATATATACGAGTACCAAAGAAGGTGATGGTTATTTTGACCAATCTTTTGAATAAAAAAACTGGGTTTATTAGTTGAATCCAAGAAAACCTGTTTTTTGCCTACTCCTAAATCGAGATCAAATGAAACATTTTTTTGCTATATTAGCTATTGCAGTTTTTTTAATGATAGCTTTGGCTACTTCTCCAGGCACTTTTCCTATTAATGTAACTAATACTATAAGCCAGCAATTAATTGTATCAAATAATGATGATTTCAACTATAGTCGTGCTCGTATTACTATACAAACCTTTGACCGAGCATATGTGAATAGGCATCGAGAACAATTACTGGCTCACCAAATAAAAATAGATAGTACTGACACCATCTACCGTTACCCTAGAGCTTCATTCCTTTTAAAGAAAAGTATTGCACAAGGAGAAACGGTACGACTTGATTTAAATACTTTTGCCCAAGAAATGTCGAAGGATAAATGGACCCCCAATTTTGAAGTAATAGGTGCCCATTTTCATGTAGGCGAAAGATACAAATTGATGCCAAGAGTTGCAGGGCAAGCCTTTTCTTTCCAAGAAGGAAAATGGTCTCCAACAACACATTAGATATAAACACCTCCTTATGAACAAACCCCCAATGCTTCCGTTTAAGGAATA
>JAHDBT010000141.1 GCA_020630215.1 Bacteroidota bacterium | reverse complement strand
TTGTAAATAGTTGATTAGTGAATGAGAAAAAATAACCTCCACCAATTTAATTTATTCTATTTCCCAATGCGGCGTTGTAAATACTCGTCATAGCTTTTAATAGCCGCAAGCGGTTCTCTTAGCTTAAATATCCAAAGGGATATTTATTTTGCTATCGCAAAAAACACACGTTCATAACTGCGTTTTACGCCTTGCCTTGAAAAATATAATTAAATTTCTTGGTGGACTTTGTTTTTTTCATTTCACTTAGGCAATAAAAAAGCGAAGAAATAGTAGAATCGAAGCCTCTTTATACCTAAAGCGAAACGTACCTTCTACTACTATTTAGCGAATACGAAATAGTAACCTTAAAATACATTTCTTAAACGTTGGTAATCTAAAAAGTAAAGTACTTTAAGCGAAAAATTATTAGTTTGTGGGGATTGCATGGTTCTGGAAAAATTATCGAAATAATTTTCGGAGGTTAGGTTGGCGTAGTTGTCGCTATCACTATCGAGACTATGGTAAATATCGTTTTTCCAAACGATGCTCATTTCGCTTCCTGGGGCAAATTGCCAAGTGTAGCCGAGGTTTAAGGTAAAGGCATTGTAGCTAACATCGAGGTCGTCGTTAAAGGTAGTTGTCCCTAAATAGCCATCGTCTTCTAGTAAATGAAATTTGTCATAGGTTACCCTTGACCAATAATGTCTAGCTCTAAAATTAATGGCCATTTTACTACTAAACAAGTACTGAAACTCTAGGGTATTGTTATAAGAACTGCGATTTCTTCTACCATAAATAACTTCATTGTCTACATCATCCTCATCGTGTTCTACAATACTCGCATAGCCTATTTCGTTAGGGTTGCTAACTTTTCCAATACCGTAAATTACTAGCAGGCGGTCGCTAAATCGAATACGAGGGCCTATCCACAAATCAAAGCCCCGAACATTATATAAGCCTTCTGATTCGTAACTCCAGTTTACATCTAAAGCCACTTTTTTACGATAATCGCTCGACATCCATCCGCCAATATGCCCACCTCTCGATACTCTATGAAAACGCCCATCTTCTCTAGGTTCAAAAAAGTCGTAGCCAATTGTTGGTCGATAAGAATAGTTAAATCCAAGATTCAGGAAATTAGTAAAAGTAGTTCCAAACCATCCTACCACGCCTACATTTTGGTATTCGGAGGGTTTGTACAAACGTGAGTAATTCAGATTTATACCGCCAAAAAGCTCGTTAAAAATACCAATAGGGTTAAAGGTGCTATAACGCAAGCGCACTCCCGATGTCCATTCGTTGTTATTGTATAAAAAACCTAAGTCGTTAGGGTTGTAAGTATCATTTTCGATGTTTGTAAACAAGAAATATCTAAAATTACCACTCGTTTTCCCCCAATTTAGGCCAAGGGCATAGCCCGATTCGTATCCTTTGTCGTTAAGATCTTCCTCCCAAATTTGGCTTACATTTAATCCACCCTCCAAAGCGTAGGTATTTTTTTTGTTATTCAGTCTAAACTCGGTGCCTGTAACGTTGGCATCACGGCCTTTGCCGGCACGCATTACATTGGTATTAATCAGGCTTACATAAGAGCGATTTTTAAGGGCTTGATCAAACACTAAAATATTGTAATTGGCCAAAGGTTCGGTTTGCATAATTCGGGTTTCGCCTTCGGCGTTTTTAATTTCGGCATTCATTTCGCCAGTTACGGCATTAAAAAAACCAATACCCAAATTATCTTTAGTACGTCCCGAAATTTTGGTAGCGTTAAACATTTGTGTTTCGGCAGGATTGCTCACAATTTCTTCGCCATCTTCTAGGCTATCTTCTACATCCCAATAATACGAAGGTCGGCTACCTACCCGCCTAGAATAAAACAAGTTGCCTTTATTAAATAGTTCGGTTCCTTCCATAAAAAAGGGTCGGCGTTCGTTGTATCGCACTTCAAAGGGACCTAGGTTTAATATTTCATCATCACTTTGTACTTGTCCAAAATCGGGGATGAGGGTCATGTCTAAAGTAAAACTTTCGTTGATGCCATACTTAATATCCATACCTCCTCTAATGGCTTTGGTATTGCTATTATCTTCTGGATAATCTTTATCTCGGTAGGTTTGATAGTAGGTAGATATATAGGGGGAAAAAGATAAACGCAAAGGAGGGGTAATGCCTGTTAAACCTTCTAGGGTTCCAAATTGGTTAACAAATCCTGCTTCGGCAGGGTCGAAGTTTTGCCAGGTAGAACGTTCTCGTAGGCGGCGTAGGTTACGCATAAAGCCAACTCCCCAATTTTGTACTTCTTGCTTAGGAAAACGCAGTGCCGAATAAGGGATGGCAAATTCTGCTATCCATCCATCGTCTACTATTTGCACTTTACTTGCCCAAACGGCATCCCAACTGCCATCCTCTCCATTGGCAGATTCTCGCAAATCATTTTGTACGCCCGATGCGGTTACAAAAAATCCAAATGAATTAATATCATCGTCGTAGGTATCTAAAAAAATGGCAAACATATCGGCATTTAGGTTCCAACTGTCTCGTAAGCCTAGTTGTTGCAGGATGCTATCGGGGGCAGTATCGTGCATGTACGCACCTATGTAAATGGCTTCGTTATCGTAGGCAATTTTCACTTCTGTTTTTTGGGAGGCTGGATTACCAACGTTTGGTTCAAAAGTAGTGAACTCACTTACTATAGCGGCATTTTGCCAAACGGCATCGTCTAACTTGCCATCAATTTTTGGCGCATTATCTATTTTTTTTGCTGGAATAGCTTTAGAAGCCTTTGTTCCAGCACTTAGTTTTAAAGTGTTAGACTCTGGTGTGTGATTTTTGGAAAATATTTTTTTCTCCTGATTTGATTTATCCTGCCCATTGTTAGCAGCAATTGCGGATGTTGAAAAGGAGGTACCGCAATACAAACATAAAGAAAACGATAGCATTAACTGCCAAAGGTTTCCTTTGTTAGCTTGGTGAAAATTCATGGTTATGGTTTTAAGTTGATAGCAATGAACTGTTTCATCGCTTTGAAAGAATAAATGAATGATTAAAAATTGGTGTGCTTATATATTTATTCTAACAATAGCTAAAAAGGGAACAAAACAGAACAAGGAACACAGGTGTGGTTTTCTTTAAAATTTTAAGCGTTATAAAGGTTGTTTAAATGGTTATAAATTTCTATGCGTCTAAGTAGTTATAATAGTGTAATATACCCCAATCAGAAGTAAAACGTTCACTATTAACTAAATTTAACTCGTTTTTAACCATTTTTTTTATTTGCAAATATTTGTCCGAATTTTGAAGAATGCAAGCTTTAGTAACTGATTGCTACCTTATTTATCCACTTACTGATTACCTTACTTTTCGGAAAGTATTTATTTATACGTTAAGACTTCCTTTAGTGTTTACTTTAGCGCATAAAAAAAGCCTGGTGTAATAAAACACCAAGCTTTAAGGATGTGCGGATTAAAGGAAATCCCGCTTCAAAGATAGTTTTTTTTAGGGACTTTGTTTCTACTACTGCTCTTTAGTTTTTAATACTTCGTTAATACTTACGGTGTGGGTATTGCGAGTAACCATAAAATCGTTTTTGGCTTTTTTTACATTTAGGAGGGCTTTGAGTTGGTAAAATACAAAGGCAGGCACGCCCCACAAGGATTTCCAAATGGCGGCTGGTGCTTTAGATAAAAGTAGTACTAAAAATAAGTTGACAAAAAACAAAACTCCTGCTACAAAAAGTACTGCACTTAGGGTATATAAGCCAAGGGCTAGGTTTATCAAAAATAACAAACCTGCCGAAAGTACTAGTAAAAACAAAGGTGGATATAGGGTAGAAAAACCAAATAACAACATGTTCCAACTAGGCTTGGTGAATCCTCGTACTATCATACGGAGGGCTTTTTTTACATAGTCGAAATAGGAGTACAACCAACGTACTCGTTGGCGAGAAACCTGCTCGCCGCTGCCTACTTTTTCGTCGTAGACTAAGGCTGTTTTAGCAAAAGCTATTTGTACATCTTTGCGTACTAAGTCGTCGTGCAGCAGTTTGTCTTCGGCAGGAATTACTCGCCCTAAGCGCAAATTGCGTTGTATGGATGGATGCTGTAAAAAGGCTTTAAACAAATTGGTTTCAATGCCCATTGCCGAACCTGCAATGCCTGCCGACGAACCTAATTTAAAAGGGGCATATCTACAAGTGTAGTTGTAATACATTTCGCTGATGGAATCGGCGCAGGCGTAAATGCTGTCTAGGTTTTTGGCCGTTCGTTGCCCTTGTACGGCTTGGTAGCCTGCTTGGAAATAGTTGTTCATTATTGCCAAGTAATCGGGAATGGCTAAATTATCGGGGTCGAAAATGATGATGGCTTCGTGTTGGCGTTTAAAGTTTTCGAGTCCATGTATCATAGATTTAACTTTGGAACCTAGCTTTTTACTAGGATGTAGCAGCACTATTTTATCGGTATATTGTGCATCGTGGTAAGGATAATCACTTACATCGCAATCATCGGCTACTAGGTAAACCATAAAGTTTTGGTAGTTTTGTTGCAGCAAGGATTCGATGAGGGGATAGCTGATGTCGGCGTGTTTGTAGGCGGTAATGATACAAGCAAAATCGGTTGTTTTGTTGTTGACATCAGTAGTAGGCATTGGCTTTTTTTCTTTGATAAATAGACTGGCAATTACTACTAAGAAATGCCATACCAAGAAAAAAACAACAATGCTTGTAAGTAGGTATAAGAGGAAATGTATCATGTTTTAAGTTTTTAGCGGTCAGATCGTTCGCTGACGCTCGCTGTCAGTGGTCAGATCGCTGCGCTGTCAGTTTTTTTTATGCGGACGTTTTTTTTAGTGGTCAGATCGTTCGCTGACGCTCGCTGTCAGTGGTCAGATCGCTGCGCTGTCAGTTTTTTTTATGCGGACGTTTTTTGTGTTCCTTTTTCTTGGGCAACGTTTTGAATTAATTTTTGTGGTGCTTCTTTCTACTAAAATACCTTCTACCTTCTACTAAAAACTGCTATTTCCAAACACTTTGCTTTAAGGCTAATTTTCCTTCTTTGCTACAATTCCAGCATACGCCTTTTAAAAATGCTTTGATGTGGCTAATTTCTAGGCGCAGCAAATACATTAGTACGTTTTTGGGAATGGTGATGAAGGTTAGGAAAAGGGTAAAAATAGCTAGTTGAAAACGGGTAGCGTTGCGGCGCATAAACAGGATGCGGTTGCGAGTAAGGTAATAGGTTTTGAGCGTACTTAACCGACCAATTGTGTAGGACTCTTTGTGGTAAATGCTGGTACTAGGATCGACATAAAGTTTGAAACCTGCTCGTTTCATTTGTTCGCACCAATCGAGTTCTTCGTAATAGAGGAAAAAGTTTTCGGGCATTTTCCCTACTTTATTAATCACCTCCCTCGATACCATCATTGCTGCGCCATGTGCATAGGGTGTTTCGGTGAGTTGTTGGTATTGCCCTTTGTCTTCTTCTAGGTAGCCTATAGTACCGTTGCGGGCGGTGTACGGGTTTATGGGCGTACTGCCTACATACTGTATGAGGTTGGGCGGTTCGTAAAAATTAATTTTGGGGCATATTAATCCTGCTTGTGGTAAACTTTTGAAACGCTGTACCAAAACCGTCAGTACATCGGGTTTTAGTTCGGTATCGTTGTTTACAAAAAACAGGTAATCACCTTTGGCTGCGGCAATGCCTAAGTTATTACCGCCAGCAAAACCCAAGTTTTTTTTACTCGCAATAAAAACGGTATCGGGATATTGGCTTTTAATGGCTTGTTCGGGATTTTGCTTGGAGCCATTATCTACTACAATTACTTCGTAATTAGCATAGGCTAATTGCTCAATAGAGGCTAGTAACTCACAGGTAACACCTGCTTCGTTGTAATTTACGGTAATGATAGATACCAATGGTAATGGCTCGTTGGAACTCATGGTTGTTGTTTATTACACCTTTGCTTTTTGTAGCATGGCAGGTAGTGTTTTAAAAATAATTTTAATATCGCCCCACATGGTATTTTTTTCGGCATAATCAATATCTAATTGTATGCGTTCTTCGGCCGACATTTCGCTGGCTCCTCGTTTAGATACTTGCCATAAACCCGTAATACCTGCGGGGGCTAAAAATCGGTGCGTCCATTGGTCACGAGTCAATTGTTCGGCTTCGTATAATGGCAGCGGGCGATTTCCTACAATAGACATATCTCCTTTTAAAACATTGAATAATTGCGGCAACTCATCCAAACTTGTTTTGCGTAGGAAGCCGCCTAGTTTGGTAATACGAGGGTCGTTTTCCACTTTAAAAAAAGCGCTGTCGTCTCCGTATTGATTTTTAGCTTTTAGTTCTTCCAAACGTTTATCGGCATCGTGGTACATAGATCTAAATTTATAAAACTTAAATACTTTGTAGCCACTGCCTGCTCTTTTAGCACTGTACCAAGGCACTCCCTTCGATTCTAGTCGAATTAAAATAGGCAATAGGATAAAAACAGGGCTTGCAAGAACAATAACCGTACTAGCAAAAACAATGTCGAAAAGCCTTTTATACCAAGGAATGTGAAAAGAAGCCGTTTGAATTGGCTGCGTTTTAGTGGTACTAAAATTATGCTCAATTTGTTTTTTAAGCTGTTTAAATACCCTTAAAAATTCAATGGTTGATAGCATTTCTTCCATTATAAAAGGAATTTTATAGTGGTCGTCTATTCCTCGTTGAATAAAGGAAGCAATATCGGGTATCTCTTCCCCTTGCGAAATCATAATAATAGGTAAGCCACTCATTTTTTGATTGGTTTGCAGTTGGTGCAAAAATCCAAAGTTATTACTTTCTAAAATCTTGTAAGTACAGAGTATGGCTCTAACGCTATTTTTGGTAGCTTTGGCTGCCAGTTTATCATTCAGCAAATCGGATGCTTCCTGTAGGTTTAGCGCAGTATTGCTGTAGTAACCTAATTTATTTAAACTACGGTAAAAAGCATCGTTAAACACACCAACCAACAATAGTTCTTTTTTTAGCGTACTAGGTGCTTGGGGTTTGCGGTTTGCTTCAAATACAGCATTTTGCTGTTTTGACATAGGGTATGGTACTAGTTCCATCAAAAATGAATTTAGTAAAGGAAGAGCAAAAAATTAATCCTTTGTTTGGCATTCAACATTTCCCAATATACTGTGCTACAAATGCTCGTAATAAAACACTATTACTGCATTTTGTGCCTTAGTTATCGAAAAATCTCTTTAAGTAATGGAAACAAAATAAAATCGGCCATTATTGTTTATTCTTTTGTCCAGCACTACGTTGCAAAAGCCTTGCGTAGCGCTGCTATGCTGCGTTTTTGCGGCCTTGTTCTGAACAAAACAATCGCACATAATGGTTCATTTTATTTCGCATCCATTACTAACCAAATCGACAGATTTATTTTCTGGCTATTCCCAAGGGTAAATAGAATACGATTCTTCTTTGCATCAACAAAACCGCTGTAAGCAGTTTTATTAGATGTAGATTAGTTGTTCGTAATGGACGAATCGAGTATAAGTACGTAATGTTGCTAGGAGGCGAGTATTGTTATATGTGTAGTAAGATTTATTTACTTGATGGTTGCAATGCTATTATTAAGAATTGTGGCGACTTTATCATACAACTCATCTGGGTTAAATGGCTTACTAAACATGGCATCTTTTTCTGTTAGGGGCAATTCTTCAATTTCTTTTGGAATAGTTGAACCAGAAATAACGATAACGGGTATGGTTCTATGAATACCACTCTGGCGCATGGCATTTAAAAAATCTTTCCCATTTAAACCAGGCATACTCATATCGAGCAATATTAAAGCGGGACGATTGCCTGCTTGCAGCCAATGAATGGCTCCCCAACCATCGGATTGGGCAACTACCTGATATTTTTTCTGCATAAGATGTTGTAAAAACAAACGAGTGCTGTTATCATCTTCTACAATAAGTATTGTTAAATCCTTCTTGTTCATAGTTTGCATCGATAAAGTTCACGCATGGCCAAAAACCTTTGTGTTACCATGATACAAGCGTATAGTACCTCCTGCAAAATTGTGTACATTTTGCGATTGTAATACTACACAGGTATCCTGATTGATTTTGTGCTATATTATTATGCTAATGGCTAATCTGGCAAATATTGAAAAAACAATAAACTTATTTTCTGAACATCAGAGATGTGTTATTTCTTAAAAATGTGGAGTTCTGAAATATTCTTTTTAATACAGTAAGTGCTTGTAATCTTTTTCACTACGGACATCAAATATACTGGTAAGCTTTGGTTATTGACTCATTTTAAATCAAGTTATTGCAATAACTTGGCTAGTTTGAAACTCATTTTCAGTTAGTTTTAACTTGTTTTTTATACTAATATCTTACGCTACTTGAAAAAAAACAAATATAATGTTGTAAAATAAAACGCTTACCTGTTTTTTTTTCAGTTCCTTATACATTATTTTTATTCTCCTGCAAAATGACTTATTCATGACACAAGAATTACATACAATTCTTGTTAAAAAACAGAAAGCTTAGAAAAGAAAAAAACTAGGTTTATGCAATTTGTTTATACTTTTGGAGATAAAAGGCAGCCAGATATAGTCAATTTTGTTTTGCTTTTACAAAAATGCACCTTAACAATTATCATTTTATTTGAGGGGAATGGCAGGAAAAAGCATAAGGTCTTTGAACAGTTTTTTTACGCATTACCGTTAAAAAATGCCCCATAATTTTCTTATTGGATAAACCAACATATTCACCTAATTTGTTTATGCTTTTTGCTGCAAGCCAGTCGCTTAAATACCAAGCTGCTACCCACTTTGCTCCTTCTACCTGTTCTAGTATCTAGCCTTCTGGCTATCATATAACGAGCTTTAAGCCCTTGGTTTGGTTTTCGTTTAAGTATTTTTAGAGCTTAGATAAACAGGTTGAAAAAACCAATAGTGGTAGCTTAACTATTACTACTCAACAATAAGTAGTAAGTACTTTAGTATAAGGTATAAGAACGCTTCGCTACGTGAGTTTTGTAGGTAATTAATTAGTCTATACTAAAAAACGGGCTGCTTTCTACTACTATTTAACGAATGCGAAATAGTAAGGATTAAATAAAAAAAGCCCAGACAAAAATGCCTGAGCTTTTAAAGTTATCCTACAATAAGGAAAGGTTTTTAGGAAAGTTAATAAAGAATAGGGGTCGGTTTTAGACTTTAGGTTGATAGGGAAAACATGTTGTATTTCATTTACTTGTTATCTAGCAAACCGATTATTCTTCCGAGGTCATCATTTTACCCATAAACATAATCGTACCTGTTTGGTTTTCTCTAATTACATAAACAAATGGACGATTGATGGTCATGGTTGGTGTTGGATTGATACCAACAGAAGTAGTTCCTACCCCTATTACAGTTACCGCAGCAGCTTCTGTACCTATTTCGTCTACCTCTATAAAGGTTTTGTGTTTTACTTTTGTTACAAATAAGTTTGCAGCAGCAATATTGCTTAAATCAGCTCCAAATGGTTGAAACAAGACTCCCATTCCTAGGTTAGTTAAGGTTTCTAATAAACTAGTTTCATACTCTAAAGTAAATTTAGGCATTGTTAAGTTTATTGGACGCTCCAAAAAGCTATCTGTCCATGTTTCCCAAGTTGTTGGATTTAACTCATCAATAACGCTTTGCACTGTTTCGCCTGATTTTGGCAAGAAAACACTCATCGAGTAAATTTCATCCCCATAAGTCATGTCAACCGCTTGGAAAAGATCGTTTTCAAAATAACGCTGCGTACTTTCATAGGCAGGCATTAAGTCTACTGGATTTTGTGTGCCGTCTTCGCTAGTAAATATACTCTCATAAGTTAACTCAGGGTCAAACGAAGTGGTCCAATCGGCTTTAAAGTAAATGGCATTAATTAAAAACATTACTTCCTCTGGAGAAATGGCATCTAAAATACTAGTAATTTTTCCATTGGTTTTGTCACTTACCCATGCATTAATTACATCAACTGATGCAAGATCTTGAAAAGGCAATGCGTTTACCTCACTGCTATAATACTCGCTATTTACTTCTAAAAAGCTAGGATAAGCAGGAAAAGATTGTTCGTGCCAAATAGAGTTGGCCATATCAAACTGCACGGCAGGATCGTTGTTGCTTAAACGAGCCATAATGCCCTTGTAACCTTCGTTTACATCGTTAATGTTCATCTCGTCCCACTTGCAAGTTTCGGCTATTGCCGTTGCCGAACCATTGGCTGCACCATTGTACAACATACCAATAGCCATAGAAATACTCATAGGCGACATAAACATATTTTCTGCAGGTTCCGCAGTATGTAAATCTTTAAACACATCAAAACCAAAATCGTTTTGTGCATTAATTACCGCTACCTGATCGCCAAATTGATACAAAGGACCTTCGTCCTCAAAATCTATTGGGCTGCCTCCAGGGTCGCATTGCGTAAAAAATAATACCGAACTCATTAAGAGTAATAATACATTAAATCGTTTCATAGGCTGTTTATAAAATATTGATTAAACAATTTTGCTAATTTCTAAAAAAGGCACTTTCTTTATCTTATGCTGCAAATATCACACATTATTTATTTATTGCCAATTACATTTTTATCGTTTTGTTTTTTTTAACAGGCACAATAAAAACCACAAACAATTCATTATCAATAACTTAACAGAAAAAAAGTTATTCTAACAACAAAATTATCCTTCTGGCGGAGTCATCATTTTGCCCATAAACAAAATAGTACCTGTTTGGTTTTCTCTAATTACGAAAAGGAATGGACGATTAATATTCATATATGGAGGAGCAGAGGTAATACCTATACCTATTGAAGTTACCGCTGCTGCTTCGGTACCTACTTCGTCTACCTGTATAAAGGTTTTATGTTTTACTTGGCTTACAAATAAGTTGTCATCAGCAATATTACTCAAATTGGCTGTTGATGCTGAAAAAACGGCTCCCATTCCTAGGTTGATTAAACTAGTTTTTAAATCGGCTTTATACTCCATTTCAAACTTAGGCATGATTAAGTTTAGCGGGGTATAATAAAAATTATTCATCCATGTTTCCCAATTTTCTGGATTTAATTCCTCTATAATGCTTTGCACCGTTTCGCCTGATTTTGGTAATAAAACACTCATAGAGTAAATAGAATCGCTGTAAGCCATATCAACAGCTTGAAACAGGCTGTTTTCAAAATAAGGAAATTTGCCATCATTATTAGCCATTAAATCTATTGGATTTTCCGTACCATCTTCCCCTGTAAAAGTTCCTGTATAAGTAGCTGCGGGGTCGAACTCATTGGTCCAATTGGCTTTAAAATAAATGGCATTGATTAAAAATAGCACTTCCTCTGGAGAAATTTCTTCTAAAATACTGGTAATTTTCCCATTGGTTTTATCACTTACCCATGCATTAATTACATCAACCGATGTAGGATCTTGAAAGGGTAATCCATTTACCTCACTGCCATAATATTCTGAATTAACGTCTAAAAAACTAGGAAAAACAGGAAAGCTTTCTTCTTGCCAAATAGCATTGGCCATATCAAACTGCACCTCAGGATCGGTGATGCTTAAACGAGCCATAAGACCTTTATAGCCTTGATTTACCTCGTTAATACTCATCTCGTCCCACTTGCAAGTTTCGGCTATTGCGCTTGCCGAGTTATTGGCTGCACCATTGTACAACATGCCAATAGCCATAGAAATACTCATAGGCGACATAAACATATTTTCGGTGGGTTCGGCAGCATGTAAGTCTTTAAATACATCAAAACCAAAATCGTTTTGTGCATTAATTACCGCTACCTGATTGCCAAATTGATATAAGGGACCCTCCGCCTCAAAATCTATGGGATCGCTACCGGGTGTACATTGGGTAAAAAATAATATCCAGCTCATTAAGAGCAGTAAAGCATTCAATCGTTTCATAGGTTGTTGTTATAATATGTTAGTTAAACGGTTTGGCTAAGGGACGGGGAATAATAAGTGTCTGATTTTGAGGAAATATTTTTGAGCTAGACAAGGCGGTAAAATCCGCGTTACGCCTAAGCGTAATAAGGGTTTTGTCAACGCAAGATAGTGCAAAAAGATAAAGTCAAAACGAATACTTATTTAGTTTGCGTCCCTAAACACCTCTACTATATAAATTGCTATAGTTGAGGTGTACAAAAATATTTCTATTATCTTGGCCTTTAAATATAAACCTTTATTTATTTACCACCAATTACACGATTGCCGTTTTGTTAAAAAAAACATGCCATACGAATCAGGAAAAAACTGGCAATCAATATTTTACAGCAATAAAAAAATATTTACTTAGGTGGCAAAAAAATTTAAATCTCTTTAATTATATGCGTTTATTTGGCTTAATTGGCTATCCTTTAGGACATTCTTTTTCTAAAAAGTATTTCACGCAAAAGTTTAAGCAAGAACAAATTCCTAATAGCCAATACGATTTATTTCCACTCAAAAACATCTCCCTTTTTCGGGAACTGCTCCTAGCACATCCTAACTTAAAAGGCTTAAATGTTACCATTCCGTACAAACAATTGGTAATACCTTTTTTAGACGATTTGAATGTAGAAGCGAAGGAGGTTAATGCCGTAAATACCATTAAGTTTTTACCCAATGGCACTACTTGCGGTTACAATACCGATATTTATGGTTTTGAGAAATCTTTACATCCATTATTACAAAAGCACCATAATCATGCCCTTATTTTAGGAACTGGAGGAGCTGCCAAAGCTGTTGCATATATTCTAAAGAAACTAGGTATTAACTATAAAATGGTTTCCCGAAATCCTAGTACAAATACCCAACAAATAAGCTATAATGCCATTGATGCTGCGACAATGCAACAACACCTGCTCATTATTAATACAACGCCTCTAGGAATGCATCCGCACGAAGAGAGTTGCCCTAATATTCCTTATGCATTAACGACTAAACACCACCTTTTTTACGACTTAGTTTACAATCCCGAATGCACGGCTTTTTTGGCTAAAGGAAAAACAAAACAAGCAAATACCAAAAATGGTTTAGAAATGTTATACCTTCAAGCCGAACGTGCTTGGGAAATTTGGAATGAATAAAATATTGGGAGCTTTTGGATGATATGCTGCTGTAATTGTTGCGTTTTGATATTTGAAATGTGATTCTTAATATTTGAATTTTGATTTTTTCCCTGCTGACGTTAGAAGGATTTTTGAGGCTTGATTTTTCCCTGCTGATGTAATTCTCTGAATTTGAAAATATTACTTTAACCTCAGCATATAAAAAAAAAATAAACTCTAAATAAAACGCTTCCTAACATTAGCATATAAAAAGTTTTAAGTTATAAATGCATCCCCCTAGCGTTAGCATATATAAAATCAAACATCAAGAATCAAAACTCAGCAATCAAAGATTCCTTAAACCCTAAACGAAACCCTTTTCTATGTATTTAGATGAACAAAATTTACTTTACTTCATTATCCTCATTGTTTTTTTATTGATAGTAGTCATTTACCTGCTGATTAGCAAAAAAGAAAAAAAAGACAATACCGCTAATCAAATGATGTTGACATTGTTGACGGATTTGCGAGGAGAGGTGAATAATTCGGGCAGCCAAAACCGACAATTATTGCAGGAGCGATTGGATAATATTATTCATCAAATTAGCAATCATCAACAAAACACTTCGCAACATTTATTTCAACAACACGATAGCAGCACCCATTTAATAAAAGACATTAGCAGCAAATTATCACAAATAGAAAATACCAATCAACAGATACTAGGTTTTGCCAATCAGATGCAAAGTTTAGAACGCATTTTACAAAACCCCAAACAACGAGGCATACTAGGAGAATATTTTTTAGATGCTTTGCTCACCAATGTTTTACAGCCCAAACAATTTAAAATGCAGTACCGTTTTAGCAATGGGGAAATAGTAGATGCCGCCATTTTTTTTCGACAACAAATTATTCCAATTGATGCAAAATTTTCTTTGGAGAAATATAATTTAATGATGCAAGTAGAAGATATACATCAAAAAAGACAATTAGAAAAAGCTTTTAAAAGTGATATTAAAAAGCGGATTGAAGAAACGGCTAAATACATTCGTCCGAATGAACAAACAACCGATTTTGCGATGATGTTTATTCCTGCCGAAGGAATTTATCACCACCTATTAAATTACCAAGTTGGCAGCCAAAGTGTTAACAGCCGAGATTTAATTGCTTATGCGTTTAGTAAAAAGGTAATTATTGTTTCGCCTACTACGTTTTATGCTTATTTACAAACTATCTTACACGGTTTAAAGGCTTTACAAATTGAAGATTCGATAAAGGATGTAATTAAAAAAGTAAATGACTTAGGAAAACATTTAAATAGTTACGAGTCGCATTTAAATAAAATGGGTAACCATTTAGGTACAACCGTAAGCATGTATAACCAAGCCAATAAATCGTTTAAACAAATTGATACCGATATTTTTAAAATTACAGAAGGAGAACAAGGAGGAGATTTTGAAGCAGATGTTTTGGATAAACCCAAGGAAATTAATTAATCGAATTGTTTTTTTATTTTAAATAGTGCCTGACCGAAAACTAATTGTGCGGCAAAATGAGGTTTTGAGTG
>JAHDBT010000140.1 GCA_020630215.1 Bacteroidota bacterium | reverse complement strand
TAAATTCTAAATGAAACACCTCCTAGCGTCAGCATATAAAAAATCAAAAATCGCATTTCAAAAATCAAGATTCGAAACTACCCCGTCAGCATATAAAAAATTTTAAATTCTAAATCTTCGATCCTAAATTCTAAATGAAACACCTCCTAGCGTCAGCATATAAAAAATCAAACCTCCTCTCTCTATCTCGCCAATCGCAAATACGCCTTCATCCATCGGTCGGGAATTTCGTCGGCGCAGGCTTTTTCGTAATCGGCATAAGAACAGGGGACGAGGTGATAGCCTTTTAGGTTATTCACTTCTTTTTCTCCAGGGACTTTCATCCACCAGCGGTCGCTTTTTTTGCTTTTTAAGAAGGTAATTTCGTAGTCGTTGTCTTTAAAGTTAACGATGTATTTTAGGTAGCCTCCTCTTTCATGAAATTCGGGCGATTCGTTTTTACGTCCGTGAAATCCTTCCGAAAAATACCAGATCATTTGAGCGATGAGTTGCGCTGTTTGTCCGTCTCTATCTCGTTCGGGATTAAATTGGTAAAAACCAATGGAGCTGACATGATCGCTAATACCTGCATAGCGGCTTATCCTACAAGCTTCCTCGCTCCACAAGCCGTTGGGCGTAGCAAAATTTACGCCTGGCGAATCTGCTTCTCGCAGCACTGACATATCGAATGAAACCATATTGGCATTGCGGATGATGGGTTCTACTTCTTTTATATTGTTGCGAACTTCTCCTAGCGAATAACACTCAAAATGCAATTTTTCTAGCGCATCTACCATACTAGGGTCTACTAGGTAGCGTTGAAAACCTACGTGAGTAAAATTAGATAAATGGGGTTGTTGCGTAAGCATTTTATACAAAAAAGTGCTGGCATCCCCTTCTTTTTTATCGGAGATAAACAGATCGACTTTTTGGTCAAACATTACCACATTTATCATTTGTTGTACGTGGCTATGACCTGTAAATTGCCCGTAGCTCAACTCATGCGAGTATCCTACAATTACGGGAATAATTCCTTGGCGTAGTAAGGCGGTTACCACCATTCTTACGGCAAAATGGGTATCTTTTGGCGATTCGCCACTTTTAATATTTCCGAGGTCTGCGGCACTAAAATCGCCTTCCCAATTAAAGAGCTGGTACAATTGTTCTCGCACCACATTAGCAGGCAAGGCTTTATCGGTTAGCCCATGTTCTTCTACTCCTAAAAAAGCCAACTTTACCCGTTCTAAATTAGGCAGTTCGGTTTCATAAATCGCCATTGCTTTACCCCACTGATTAGCCGATAATTGTTGCACATCCAACACGTCCTCTAGGCATACTGGCGAAAGATAATCTTGTAACATAAATGATTAATTTGCCCAAAAATACGCATTCTACTCCGCAAAAACAATATACTGGTACGGCAATATGGTTTCCTCCACACTTACGCCCTGATAGCCTGCTTTTTTTAGTTCTTTTTGCACCGCTTTTGCACTCAATCTTAATTTCATTGGTGGTCCGTGTGGCGTTTTTTCGTCCTTGTAATCTACAATAATAATTTGACCGCCAGGCTTTAGTGTTTTTTGCAAACTTTGCATGTAACTTATACGGTCTTCTATGTGGTGATAAGTGTTTACAATCAGTATTTTGTCTACCTCATTGGCTTTTAAATGTGGGTCATCGTATTCTACTAAACGGGTTTCAAAATTGGCTTGTATTGATTTGTCTATCATTAAGTGTTTCATGTCCATATACTGAATAAAACGTTTGTCTACATCTATAGCAATTACTTTGGCTCCTAGTTTGGCCATTTTAAAAGCAAAATAGCCTGTTCCTGCGCCAATATCAGCAACCGTTTTTCCTTCTAGGTCGCCCATCATATTCATAACCACATAGGGTTTTTGCCACTTATCTCGGTCAGGACCTTCAAAAGCAGCAACCAACTCCTCCATAGATTTTTTTTCTAAATGAGCATTTGCTTCGCCATGTTTGTGTCCCTGTCCATGCGAATGTCCATGCCCTTTATCACTAGATTTATCCGAAAAGCAGCTTGGCATCACATTTAACCCTAGCACAAGCAATGTTATTAAGCAAATAGTTTCTATCTTGTTTTTCATTATTGTATTTTTTAAGAACTCTAAAGTAAAGCTTTTTTGCTAAGAGAAAGAAAATACCCCCTGTAATTTCTTAGAAATTGCCTCTTAAAATTGTTCCTCCAAAAATAAAAACGCCTACTCGTGCAACCTTTGCAATACCTTTTGCACTAGTGTTTATATAGTCATCAAATTTCCTATTCCAATTTGCAAACACCTGACGATATACTTTTAAAAGGCTGCTTAAAAGGCAACCGCAAAGCACAAAATCAGTTGTACCAAAAGTACAAGCGATTGATGTTTGGGATTTGCTTACGCTATGCTCGTAATAGAGAAGAAGCAGAAGATATATTACAAGACGGTTTCGTAAAAATATACAGCGACTTGTACCAATATCGCCCTACGGGTGCGTTGGGAGCATGGATGCGTAGGGTAATGGTTAATACTGCGCTGATGCATATTCGCAAACGCAAAAAATTATTTGTAGATGCCGATATGCAACAAATTGCCAATACCTATACAAATGATGATGGCAACGATATTTTTAGTCAGTTTAGAGCCAAAGCTTTGGTGCTAATGATTCAGCAATTACCAGATGGTTACCGAGCCGTTTTTAACTTGTATGTAATAGAAGGCTACTCGCACCAAGAAATTGCCGAGCAATTAGGCATTTCTGTTAACACCTCCAAATCGCAATTATCGAGAGCTAAAGGTGTTTTGCGGAAATTGTTAGAACAGGAAATTACGGCTTAATACGATTTAGTAGAAAGTATTTTTGTAGAACGTAGAAGGACTTTTATAAAACGCTGTGCAATAACAATCCCTCAACCCTTAACGCAGCAAATTTTATACTTTTTACGTTATTAATTAAAAGTGACTAAAAATAAAATAGTAAAAACGTGATGTATTATACCTACAAACAAATAATTGAATGGACAAAGATTTACATAATAGGGATAACCTAGAAGATTTTTTTCGACAAGAATTAGATGGTTTTGGAGAAGATCCATCTGATGGCTTATGGGAAGGAATTGCGGATAAAATACCACCCAAACCTGCTACAAAAATTGTTTGGTATAAATGGGCTGCGTCTGCTGCTGCTGCTATTTTATTAGTCAGCAGCATTGCTATTTTTTGTATGCAACAGCAAAAGGTCAATAAACTTAGTGAGCAAGTAGAACATAATCAGCAGGTAATTGATAAGTTGAGTGACAAGGTAACAGATTTAAATAAGTCCAATACTACCGTTAATCAAGGAGGAGAAATTATGCCTATATCGAAGAAAAATGCTTCCTCCGCTAGTGATACCAAAAATGCAAATACCGCAATTAGCTCGCAGCAAGAAACAACAATTAATAATGCTGGCACTAATAATAAAAATATAGGCGAATCAATTAGCGAGCAAAATTCGATTAATAATAATTCGCTAAATAAAAACGCCAATACTAATAGCAATTTAATTAATAGCCCTAAAAATATGGGTGAAACAATTAGTGAGCAACACTCTATTAATAAGAATTTCAATTACAGTCCTAATAATAATTTAATCAGTAACCCTAAAAATATGGGCGAAACAATTAGTGAACAAAACTCCATTAATAATAATTCGCTAAATAAAAATAACAACTCCAATCCTAATAGCAATTTAATTAATAGCTCTAAAAATATGGGTGAAGCAATTAGTGAGCAAAACTCAGTTAATAATAATTCGCTAGATAAAAATCTCCATTCCAATCCTAATAACAACATTAATACATTGCCTAGTAATAAGGTGGTAAATAATTCTTTGCAGGAGAAATTAAATAAAAAGGTTCATTCAAATTCTTCTAGCCAAAATAATTTACCCATTAATAATAATATAGGTAATCAGCCATTAAATAATACGGCAACCAATAATTTACCAAATCAAAATTCAAGCCTTAATACCAACTCAAATTCCCCTTCAATTCCAACAAATAATGCTAATGATATAAAAGGAACAAACAACAACAAGCTTGCTAATAAACCGACAAATAAAACAAACACAATACCACCATTATTAACACAAAAAAAAGGGAATAAGATTGAACTAAATAATTCGGCAAAAGCAAACAAAACAATTGCCGATGCTTTAAAAAAGAAATCGCCATTAAAAATCAAAACCCCTCTAAACAACAATTTTTCGAGGTGGTTTGTTGGTGCTTATGTTTCCCCTAATTATGCATTTCGCAGTGTACGAAATAAACCTAATTCACCAGGTGGTGGGCCAGGACCTGGACCAGGCAGCCATAATCATGATAATCGCAAAAAATTAAAAGAGCAAGAATCTGCTGCGTTTTCTTATTCGGCAGGATTACAATTAGGATTTCGTTTTAGTTCTAAATGGAATATAAAAACGGGAGTTAGCTATACCGAATTATCGCAAAAATTTAATCATTTAGCCTGTCTGCAATACTCCGAAGTAAATGCAGAACCAGAAAGTAATGGCGATATTACAAGCAGCTACAAATATGCTTTTGATAGTTCTTATGGCGAATTAGATACCGATGTAAAACTCACGCACAGCCTAGGGCAAGGCGGTATTAATGATGGCGAAACAGTAAAAATAGGTTTAGAAGGAAAACAAAAATTACAGTTTATTAATGTTCCATTAATCCTAGAATATCAAGCATTTAAAGTCAACAATTTCTCCATTGGATTAAATGCAGGCATTATTGTTAGTTACCTAAACAACACCCAACTAAGCATTAGAAAGATAAAAACAAGGGATGACCGCTTGCGCTCTAACTTAAAAGATTTGGTATTTTTAACAGAACCAAATAAACAAGTATTTACCAGTGATTATCAAGCAGGCATTAATATTGAATATGCGGTTAATAACAAAATAAGTGTTTTTGCCAACCCTAATTTTAGAAGAAGTTTTAAGCCTATTTACCAAAACGCCCGCATTAAAACATATCCACAGTTTAGCAGCATTAATTTAGGGTTTAATTTAAATTTATAAAATCAGTCCTATCTTTTCCGATAAAAAAGGTTGTAGCAACGTTAAAAAATAGCGTTGTTACAACCTTTTTTATTTTTAATTATTCCCACCTATTCCCGCTTTTAAATTTGCAAAATTCTTAGCAATGCTTTACCTTTGACAAACTTGTCAAGAAACTTCTGTCAACATGCAACAAACCTTTGGAGAATATATTAGAACACTGCGAGAAGCGCAACAAATGCCTTTAAGGAAATTGGCTGCTTTGCTAGATATTGATCAATCTACATTAAGTAAAATTGAACGCAATGAGCGCAAATTAAGCAGCCGAACTATTCCTGTTTTGGCAGATGTTTTTTGTTTGGATTATAAAGCTTTAAAAATTCGTTTTTTGAGTGAGCAGTTGGTGAATTATTTACACGCAGAAGATTATTGTTTAGAGGCTTTGCAAGTGGCGGAGAAGCAAATTAAGTATCAACAAAACAGAAGCGCATGAAAAAGAAATTACTCTCTTTATTTTCTGGCTGTGGAGGTATGGATATAGGTTTTGAAGGAAGTTTTTCACTTCCTAAAAATGTATTAAATCAGGATATAAACAGCAATTGGATAAAGCACAAAAATGAAAAAAACATTGAATTAGCAGAAACAATTTTTGAAACTGTTTTTGCTAATGATATTAATCAATATGCGAAAATTGCATGGAATAATTATTTTTCGGCCAAGAGAAATAAAGATGTAAATGGCACTTTTCGTTTGGGTAGTATTGTAGATATAGTAAAAGCTTACCAAGAAGGAGATACCAGCGTATTACCCAAAAATGTTGATATTGTAACGGGTGGTTTCCCTTGTCAAGATTTTAGCATTGCAGGCAGAAGAAAAGGATTTAACTCACACAAAGACCATCATGGTAAATTAATAGAAACTTCCATTCCAACTATTGAAACGCGAGGACAATTATATATGTGGATGCGAGCCGTAATTAGCATTACACAACCTAAAATATTTATTGCTGAGAATGTAAAAGGTTTATCTAATTTAGGTGCCGCAAAAGAAATTATACAGCAAGATTTTGCTAGTATTGATGGCGAAGGATATTTAGTTTTGCCTCCGCAAGTACTACATGCCGCTAATTTTGGTGTACCACAGTCAAGAGAACGAATATTTTTTATTGGTTTTAAAAAATCTGCATTAAACAAAGAAGCATTAGCCGCATTATCCTCCAAAGAAATACCTGTTAATAGAAGTCCCTACCCTACTCCAACACATCGAATTAACGGAGAAATGCATTATTTAAAACAGGAACATTTATTAAAAGACTTTACCAAAGCAAAATCCGTTTTATTAGACTTAGACGAACCAACAGCAACCGCTGATTTATCTCAAAAATATTACTCTAAAGCTAAGTTTATGGGGGTGCATTGCCAAGGACAAAAAGAAGTTGCCCTAGAAGGACTTGCCCCTACAATTAGAGCAGAACATCATGGAAATATTGAATTTAGAA
The DNA here is from genome assembly GCA_020630215.1 of Bacteroidota bacterium. Classification (GTDB taxonomy): domain Bacteria; phylum Bacteroidota; class Bacteroidia; order Chitinophagales; family UBA2359; genus JAHDBT01. Next base: position 8,093 of record JAHDBT010000140.1, on the reverse strand, counting down.
GGCTCTCGAAAGACAATGGCGGCAAATACTTAGACGAACTTGACGAAGGTAAAACAGAACGCAGGTTAACGCTAAGAGAATGTGCTAGGATACAGACTTTCCCTGATGATTTTGCTTTTGTGATTCCCGCCACGAAAACAAAAAAACGATTTGAACTCAGTCCTTCACAGGCGTATAAATTAGTTGGCAATGCTGTTCCTCCTTTATTAGCGTATCATATTGCTAAAAAGATAGAAGGGAATTGGGATTTTTACTTTAATTCTTAAAAAGCCTATTAACTTTGCTCTATAAAATTAACCCCCTGCTAAAATGAAAACAATAAATACAAGAGCAAAACTCGATTATTTCCTACAAGTTTACTTTTATGAAATAGAACAAGCACTGAATAATCATAAAGAAGAACTAAGTAAAGTAAAGTTTCAATCGGAAGAATCTAATACGGATGAATACATAAAGCGATTTATGAAGCAATTTATTTTAGAGCATAGTACAATTGAAAAAAGTGCTTTAGAATCCATCTTGATAAAAAATGCTCAACAAGAGATAAGTGTTAAGTTAGCTGACTTTAATGAGTTCAAAATCACTCAAGTCTTCCTGCCTGAAGAATTGAGTATAAAACAAAGAAAGGAAATTTCTAAAAACAAAAAATCCGTTTATACAAACCCTGATTTATTATTGCAGATAGAAGGTTATGACCAGCTATACAATGAGTCGTTAGAATTAAAATCAACCAACAACAACAAAATACCAGGGGCAAGTGTTCAGCAAGTTTTGCCATTAGAATGGGTCGTTTTTATACGAAGGACTAAAGATAAAGTAAGTGTTACCACAGGCCAGTACATTAATAGTATTACCAACAAACTTCCTTTTCCTGATAGAAGTCCAAGACCACAAATTGCTTTTAAAACACTTAAACAATGGAATAAAGAAAACAGAATACTTGTAAACAAACAAATGCAATTAAATGTAGATTCTGCTTTAGTAGAAACAAAATTAAATCTATTAAAGGATTGGCAAGATTTTTTAGCAGATGAATGGCTTACCATTATTCAACAAAAGAAAAAAGGGCGAACAGAAAAATGGTTTAATAATGCCCTACGAAAATTTGCCGTAAAATTATTAAACTATTCAACAACACTTAATGAAAAAGAACGAAAACAGCTAATCAATGATTTAAATAATTTAATCGAATAAACTCGTAAATAGTCCACAAAATAACGCTCCGCTTATGAAACTAACCGACCAACACAACCGCTCCATCAACTACCTCCGCCTAGCGGTAACCGACCGCTGCAACCTCCGCTGCTTTTACTGTATGCCCGAAGAAGGTATTCAATTTTCTTGTAAATCAAAAATACTAACCTACGAGGAAATGATTCGCTTAATTGGCATTTTAAATCCAATAGGAATTGATAAAATACGCATTACAGGGGGCGAACCTTTTGTAAGGAAAGATTTAATTTTTTTCCTGCAAGAAATAAAAAAACAATTCGATTTAAAAAACTTATCTATTACCACAAACGCTACCCTTTTACACCGCTATTTAAATGAATTACCTACCCTTTTTAATTCCATGAATATTAGTTTGGATAGTTTAGATAAACAACGCTTTTTTGAAATTACCCGACGAGACAGCTTTGACATCGTTTACCAAAATATCCAACATTTATTAGCCCTAAAAATGGAAGTGAAAATTAATGCGGTAATTATGGAACATAAAAACATTGCCGACATTATTCCTTTTGTAGCATGGACACAACACCAAAATATTAATGTGCGATTTATTGAAGAAATGCCTTTTAATGGCAGCGGTAACACGCCCGAAAATTGTGTGTGGAATTACCAAAAAATTCTAGCGCATATAAAAACACAATTCCCCAATATAATTAATTTACCTAGCGAAAAATCAGGCACCTCGCTTAATTATAAAGTAAAAGGCTTTAAAGGTTCATTCGGAATTATTCCCGCTTTTTCTCGTACTTTTTGTGGCACTTGCAACAGAATTAGATTAACCGCAAAAGGAGAAATGCGTACTTGCCTCTATTCTGAAAAAGGAATTGATTTACTAGCACTTTTACGAAACGGTTCTACAGATGAACAAATAAAACGGGTAATTATCAATGGGGTTTTAAACAAAGAAAAAGATGGCTTTGAGGCTGCTAGTCAGCGAGATAAGAATAGTAGCATTTATGAATCAATGACGAGTATTGGGGGGTAATTAATTTATGGAAGAATTCGTTTTATTTATTTTATTTTTTATTATTGCCCTATTTTATTCGATGGCTGGTTTTGGTGGCGGTTCTAGTTATTTAGCAATTATGACAGTGCTAAACATTAATTATTTATTAATTAGACCAATTGCTTTAATTTGTAATATTGTAGTGGTGTTAGGAGGCGTAATTATTTTTTATCGAGCAGGTTTTTTTAAATGGAAAAAAATAACTCCTTTAATTATTACCAGTATTCCCCTAGCCTATTTAGGAGGACGATTTAGCCTTACCGAAAATTACTTTTTTATTCTATTAGGCATTACTTTATTATTAGCAGCGGTATTTATGCTATTGCCAACTACTAAAAAAAACAAAACAATTAACCAAGAAATTAGTTCCTCAAAAAACAATTATTTAATTAACAGTTTACTAGGCGGAGCAATTGGTTTTTTATCTGGATTAGTAGGTATTGGAGGTGGTATTTTTTTAGCACCCATTTTGCATTTAATTAATTGGGATACAACCAAAGTAATTTCCGCAACTGCCAGTTTTTTTATTTTGGTTAATTCTATTGCAGGCCTAGCAGGACAATTTACCAATACCACCTTTACCATGAATTGGCAATTGTGTTTCCTACTAATAACCGCCGTTTTTTTAGGCGGACAAATTGGCAACAGAGTCAGCATCCAAAAATTATCGCCCAGAGCTATTAAAAGCGTTACCGCCATTTTAATTTTAATTGTCGCACTAAGAATTTTAATCAAATATGGAAAAATCATTTTCACAACGGGTATATGATATTGTGTATTTAATTCCCGAAGGACGAGTAACCAATTACGGTGCCATTGCTAAATACTTAGGCGCAGCCCGTTCTTCCCGAATGGTAGGCTGGGCTATGAATAATGCACATACCCAAACGCCGCCCGTGCCTGCACACAGAGTGGTCAACAGAAATGGCGTGCTAACAGGCAAACTACATTTTGGCGATCCCAATATGATGCAGCAACTCTTAGAAAATGAAGGATTAACCATTGTAGACGACCAAATCCAAGATTTTAAAAAATATTTTTGGGATCCGCATACAGAATTAGGCTAAAATAAAACTTGCGCTAGGGTTCCCACTAAGTCGCACGAAATTTTTTTTACTTCCTGATGATTACAATGGTACACCAAAATTATATTTAAGAACACTTTTAAAAAAACCAAAGGAGACTTCACCAAAAAGAACACAAAGCCTCATAAATCACTTATGAGAAATCCACAAATCCTGATACAGCCTAGTATAACAGCAAGCTAAAAAAAAAAGAATCTCCAATCTTTCGTTTCTTTACCAGAAAACCCCTAAATTGCAATCAGCGAAAATTCGCTAATTCTCCACACATCTGTTCTCTAAAAAATCAATCTCGCAAAGCTTGACCAAATTTGGTACAGCATTTGCGAAAAATTGTCTGAATTTGGATAGGCGGGATGTATGGATTTTTTGGATGCTATCCGGCGTAATTGTCTGAATTTGGATGATCCAGATATATGGATTTTTTGGATGACATGCCGATGCAATTGTCCTAAAAAACAAGCTCCAATCACCCTACAAAATTAACTGCCACAAAAAACAAATGATAAAGTTCCTATAAAACCAACTGACTACTAAAAAAACGTCAGCATATAAAAACTGACAGCGCAGCGATCTGACAGTAAGCGCAAGCGAACGGTCTGGCCACTGACTGCTAAAAAAACCTACAAAACCAACTGTCCACTGGCTCCTGACTACTGGCCACTAAACAAAGAATATGTACAAAAAAATCGAAAAACTCCTAGTTGCCAATCGTGGCGAAATTGCTATCCGAGTATTTCGGGCGGCTACCGAATTGCACATCCCTACCGTAGCTATTTATACGCACGAAGACCGCTACTCCTTGCATCGTTACAAAGCCGATCAAGCTTACCAAATAGGAGCTAAAAACGAGCCTTTAAAACCTTATTTGGCTGTAGAAGGGATTATTAGGTTGGCTAAAAAGGTGGGGGCAGATGCGATTCACCCAGGTTATGGGTTTTTATCGGAAAATGTACAGTTTGTAAAACGATGCGAAGAAGAAGGAATCATCTTTGTAGGGCCTGATTCGGGCGTGATGGAAAAGCTGGGGGATAAGGTAAAAGCTAAAGTTATAGCTCAAGCTACTAAGGTGCCAATTATTGAAAGTAATGCCGTGCCGATTACCAGTCCTGCCATCGCCAAAAAGGAAGCCAACAGAATAGGCTATCCTGTAATGGTAAAAGCAGCATCGGGCGGTGGCGGTAGAGGCATGCGCTCCGTGTACAACGATAAAGAACTGGCAAAAGCTTATACTGAATCACGCAGGGAAGCCAAAACTGCTTTTGGAGATGATACGATTTTCCTAGAAAAATTCATCGAAAACCCCAAGCATATTGAGGTGCAAATTTTAGGAGATAATGAAGGCAATATTGTGCATTTGTTTGAACGTGATTGTTCGGTACAACGGCGTTTTCAAAAGGTGATTGAGGTAGCACCTGCGCCCAATTTAAAAGAGCAAACCAAAAATGCTTTATACGCTTACGCCCTACGTATTGCGAGGTATGTAAACTATAACAATGCAGGTACGGTAGAGTTTTTAGTAGATAAAGACGAGAACATTTATTTTATAGAAGTGAACCCTCGTATACAAGTAGAACATACCATTACAGAGGTGATTACAGGCATTGATTTAGTACGTACCCAAATCCTAGTAGCGGCAGGACATTCCTTAAATTCCAACGCCATTTTACTAAGTCAGCATAAAATTATACCCAATGGTTTTGCCATACAATGCCGCATTACTACCGAAGACCCCCAAAAAGATTTCAAACCCGATTACGGCACCATTATTACCTATCGTAATGCCGCAGGACTCAACATTCGCCTAGATGAAGGAAGTGCTTACACAGGGGCAACAATTTCTCCTTTTTTCGATTCGATGCTGACCAAAGTTACCGCATCTGGCCGTACTTTAAAAGGAGCAATACAACGCCTACAACGAGCACTAGCCGAGTTTAGAATTAGAGGCGTAAAAACCAATATCCCTTTCCTAGAAAACGTGTTGAAACATCCAACTTTTGAAGAAGGGAATACGACCGTTGGTTTTATTGGCAATCATCAAGAATTATTTCATTTTAGGCAACGTAGAAATAGGGCAACTCGCCTAGCACGGTTTTTAGCCAATACTACGGTAAACGGCAATGCCGATGTGCGCTATGTTGATAAAGACAAAACTTTTGGTACGCCCGTAGTCCCAAGCTTCGATCCGTTTGCAGCACCTGCTCCTGGCACAAAGCAATTGCTAGAAAAATTAGGGCCAGAAAAGTTCTCTAAATGGTTGAAAGACCAAAAGCAAGTACAGATTACCGATACCACCCTTCGAGATGCTCATCAATCCTTACTCGCTACTCGTTTTCGCACGAATGATATGTTGCAAGTAGCCGAAGCTTACGCACATTTACATCCGCAAACTTTTTCGATGGAAGTATGGGGCGGTGCAACCTTTGATGTAGCCATGCGCTTTTTATATGAATGTCCATGGACACGACTTAAATTGTTGCGAAAAGCAGTACCTAATATTTTATTGCAGATGTTATTGCGAGGTTCTAATGCGGTAGGCTATACCGCTTATCCCGATAATTTAGTAGAAAAATTTATTGAAGAAGCAGGCAAAACGGGCATTGATATTTTCCGCATTTTTGATTCCTTAAATTGGATTGAAAATATGACGGTGAGCATTAAAGCAGTTAGAGAACGCACTAGCGGATTAGCAGAAGCTTGCATTTGCTACACAGGAGATGTGTTGAATAAGGACGAGCAAAAATACACGCTTCAATATTATGTAGATATTGCCAAACAATTAGAAGATGCAGGAGCGCACATTATTGCTATTAAAGACATGGCAGGATTGCTAAAACCCTACTCTGCCGAAGCATTGATTACCGCCCTCAAAAAATCTATCGACCTGCCCATACACCTACACACACACGATACCTCCGCAGCACAATTAGCTACTTATTTAAAAGCTATTGAATCAGGTATTGATGTAGTAGATGTGGCCCTAGCAAGTATGTCGGGTTTAACCTCCCAACCCAACTTTAATACGCTAGTAGCCATTATGCAAAATTCGGGTAAATTAACGCCTTTCAATCTCGACTCCCTCAACGATTTTTCTGATTATTGGGAGGTCGTTCGAGAATATTATTATCCTTTTGAATCGGGTTTAAAAAGTGGAACGGCGGAAGTGTATGACCACGAAATTCCAGGCGGACAATATTCTAACCTCCGCCCGCAAGCCAATTCGCTAGGTTTAGGCAACCGCATGACCGACATTAAAAAAGCCTACGCCGAAGTAAACGAACTGTTTGGCAATATTGTAAAGGTTACCCCCTCCTCCAAGGTAGTAGGCGATTTAGCTTTGTATATGGTAGCCAATGGCTATACCAAAGAAGACATTTTAGCCAAAGGAAAAAACATTGATTTTCCGCAAAGTACCCGTAACTTTTTTAGAGGAGAACTAGGACAGCCGCATGGTGGGTTTCCTAAGAAATTACAAAAGTTAGTACTTAAAAACCAACGCCCCCTAAAAGAACGAGCCAATGCACATTTAAAACCCGTTGATTTTGACAAGGAGTTTAAAACTTTCCAAAAACAGTTTGGCGAACAGTATGAAATGCTCGATTTTTTATCGTTTAAATTATACCCTAATGTATTTGAAAAATACCACAATCATCATGAAGTATATGGTGATGTAAGTGTGATACCTACGCCCTACTTTTTTTATGGGATGAAAGAAGGGGAAGAAATTATGGTAGAACTAGAAAGCGGCAAAACCCTGCTGCTACAATTACTCTACCAAAGCCAAGCAGACGAAGAAGGATTTAGACGGGTACATTTTAAAATTAACGGGCAAACCCGAACGGTTAAAACCAAGGATTTATCTATTCAGGTAAATGAGGTGATACACCGCAAAGCATCGGTAACAGATGAAAGCGAAGTAGGCGCACCGCTACAAGGATTGCTCTCGAAAATTTTTGTAAAGGTGGGTGATAAGGTAAAACAAAACACCCCACTTTTTGTAATAGAAGCCATGAAAATGGAAACGACAATTACCGCCACTAAAGCGGCTACTGTGCAGCACCTGGAACTAGCAGAAGGCACGATGTTGGAGGCAGAGGATATGGTGTTGATTTTGGGGTAACATTGTTCTTTCTAGTTGCACTAGAAAGCCCAGATTTTAAATCCCCCTCCTACCGCAATGTTTGGCAGCCAAACCTAAAGCTTTCCACTAGTTGTACTAGTGACTCAAAACCTAAGTTCTTGATAACCCAAGTCTTGTCTTTTTTTCCTGCTACTGCGTTATTACTCGGTCACGTAGCTACGGCTATGCTCCCTCGCAATGCCTTGTAGCAGAAAAAAAATACGGCGACTTAATTATCAGAAACTTAGGTTCTGAGCCACTAGGCATTTTAGTGGTAGCTTTTTTGTTTTGGGGTTTTATGTTTAAAATTAACGGACTAAAGTCCGTTCTACATAGCTACCGTACAACATTTAGAATAAACAGAGGATGTAGTATTAATTTTATTGTCTTACTCTATTTGTTATCTATTTGGCCTAGTTATCAGTAGTTAAACTCAAACTTAAAAAGTGGAAGAATTAATAAAAAAAATAAAAAGTAGCATTCAACTAAGCTCGGAAGCGGAAGCATACCTACGATCTATTTCTAAAAAAAAGACGATTGCCAAAGGTTCGTTCTTAATCCGAGAAGGGCATAGTGTAAACAACATCTATTTTGTACTCGATGGGTGTCTGCGATCCTATTGCATCGACAAAAAAGGGAAAGAACATACCTT
>JAHDBT010000139.1 GCA_020630215.1 Bacteroidota bacterium | reverse complement strand
GCACAAAACCTCTACGTACAAATTGTCGGATTTATTTTTTAAACGTTACTAAGCATGTCAAAAAATCCATAAAAAAGGGTCTTACTCTTAGCTAACAGAAGCATTAAGTAAGACCCGTAGGGTGAAAGTTAAACCTATCTCTCAAATATAAATGATTTCTAAAAAACGCAGGAACACCACACACTCAGTTAAGCTTAATATCTTATGGGGCTGATACCGATAACACTACTGTTGCTTTGATATAAGTTAAAGTCAGCAATAGTGATATTACCATCCAAGTTAGCATCTGGCAAGGCATACTGGTTTGGATTGATAGTGTAGTTTGCATACAAATTAAAATCATTCAATGTAAAAACGCCATCTGCATTCATGTCGCCGCAATAAAGTCCATAAACGTTAGGAGCAACAGCAACTAATTGCTGTGTTCCCATTGCTTGAGTGTTGCTACTAGTAAAATCGTAGCCGAGTATTGATGCTTGAACTTCTATCGGAGAGGCACTCATCGCAGCTAAATGATTGCGATGGCGTATAGTAACATAATAACTTTCTGTATCGTATATATTGAAAAACTTAACACCACTTGTTGAATCATATATATCAACAATTGTTCCATCTGCTAAAAGGAAGCCAATTTGTTGTTCTATAATGGCATCATAATCGTTGGCATCTCGCATTTCTAACAGTACCCAATCTACTACATCAGTAGGTATTGCATCCATGCTTAATAAACCTTCGTTACCAGTATAAAACCAAGGAGCAGTATTAAAAGGTTGGCTTAATGGGAGTAAGCCATTATTTCGTAAAGTAGTATTCATTAGTTCGGTTGTAGGGTTGTAGGCACCTTGTAAAATCACGCTTGTTAACACTTCTACCGCTGGCACTGTTTGTAGCCAAACGGTTATTTCATAATCTTCTAAGTGATAAGGTGATCCATCAGCAGTAATCAGTTTAATAGCACTTAGGCTTAGGGTAAAAGGTTCATAACCCGCTACTGCCGTCGAAGACATTCGCATGGCTCCCATTGCCATTCCTAGCACATCAATATCTAAAATACAGCCTACTCTACAAATAGTACCCGAACCACTAGTATCTTCTTGGTCTATACGAGTCATACCGATGTACAATTCGCCAGAACTTTGATAGTTTTTAAACAAACCAATCATATCCATATTGTTGTTGCCTAACCAACTGTTATCAAACCAAGTTTCGGCATTAATAACATTTCCACCTGCAAAAAACGGGTTGTAGGTTGCTTTAAAACGAATACCATAAGCGTCTAAACTAATAGCTGTATCTAAGGAATCATCTAGGGCAATATCGAAGAAAATAGAATCGACGATTCCATCATTGGTGTAATCGTTAATATCAACAGGAGTAACAGTTAATGCCGCATTAGTAGGCAACGACATCAACTTTGGCGCATTACCATTATGGCTTAAACCAAAGTTATCAATAATGGCCTGTGCATCTACAATGTCCGTAATTCCATCTCCATCACAATCAACGTGTTTTTCATTAACACCATTTCCTTGCGTGCCTGTCCAATCGGCACAAGCCTGCGCTACCCAATCAAAAGGAGGGTTAGCAGTTGCGTATTGACGAGCAGCTCCTGTAGTAGCTAATGGCACCAAACCAAAGTCTAGTAAATCGTCCATATTTACTATATTGTCCCAGTTTACATCTCCTGGCCAAACACAACTATTATCATCTGCAATAACATTAAACGTAAACGTATCAAAACAAGTAGGATCGGTTGCATCTGGATAAACAGTTAAGGAAACAACATGTGTTCCTAGCGGAAAAATAGGACTCAATGCTAAATCAAAGCCCGTACCTGAACCCACAGATACGCCATTTATTTCCCAATCTGTTGAAGCTCCTACTGGCACATTGGCTGCGGTAAAATTAACAGCGGTATTTTCACAAATTAATAAACCCATATCAACAATGCCCATATCGCTATCTACATAAGCATTTGCTAAACAACCTAAGCCTACATTTTGGCAATAAGTGTCGTCGCAAGGAATACCAAAAGCACTATCGTTAGAAATGGTTAAACAAACGTTTTGGATAATACCAAGAGGCAATATAATAGTAGGACTAGCGACATTACTTCCAGTACCATCGCCAAAATCCCAGCTATAAGTAGCTCCTGCTGGTGCTGGATTAGTAATCGTAAAAACAGTTAAACCTGTAGCATTTGTTGTATAAGTAAAAGTAGCATCTGGAGCTTCTTCTACGAAAATAATCATCGTGCTTAAATCTGAGCAAGTTGCATCGGTAGCATCTCTTACCAATAAGTCTACAACATAATTGCCTACTCCTGGAAAGTTATAAGTTAAGTCGATACTTGTTCCTACTACTACCCCATCTACTAACCATTCGTAAACCAATCCATTAGAACCAGTTGAGGTATTTACTAATGTAGCTGTATTGGTAGCATTACAAATAAATGTGCTATTATTAGAAGTAAATCCTGCTACTACATCGCATACATTACTAATGGTAATGGTTTCGCAATGCGTATCTGGGCAACCCAAAATACCAGCGGCAGGATCGCCATTATCTACCGTTAAACAAACCGAATAAGTACCATTAGCAGGATAGGTAAAAGTAGGATTACTAGCATAGCTATCATAAGCACCATCGCCTAAAAAATCCCAACTATAAATAAACATTCCTCCAGTAGGATCTGGATTAGTAGGCGTAAATACCACTTCGTTAGCAGCGTTAAAACTATAGGTAAAGGCGGCATCAGGTTGTTCCCAAACCGTAACGATAAAACTCTGTATATTCGAACAAGTTGGATCGGCAGGGTCGGTTGCCAATAAGTCAACAGTATAAGAACCTACGGTAGTAAAAGTATAGCTAAAATCGGTAGTAGCAGCTTGAAAAACATTATCTACAAACCATTCAAAAGCCATGGTATTAGTGCTAGTAGAGGTGTTGGTAAAATCTTCTTGCATTCCTGCACATAAATTACCAAAGTTTAATGCCGTAAAATCAGCCGCAATATCACAAACACTTCCTCCTCCTGTAATAGTTATGTTTTCGCAGTACGAGTCGCTACAGTTTGGAATACCTAGTAAGCCACCATTTACCTCTTCTACATAAAGGCATACTGTATAAGTACCATCAGCAGGAAAAATATAGGTGGGGTTAGCGGATGTACTATGAAAAGTGCCATCCCCTAACATATCCCAGCCATAGGTGTAGGAGGCTCCTGCCGGTGCAGGATTATTATGTGTAAAATTCACTTGGTTTGCAGAACTGAAGGTGTAGGAAAAACTTGCATCTGGTTGATGCAATACATAATGGGTAATACTTGCAATATTTGTACAAGTAGCATCTGCTATATCAGTTGCTACCAATTCTATAATATAAGCTCCTGCTGCTGCAAAAGTATAAGTTAAATCGGTGCTTGTACCTTGCGAAACGCCATCTACTAACCACTCATAAGCAACAGCCGTGCTGCTAGTTGTGGTATTGGTAAAAGTTTCGCTAGTTGGACCACATTGGTAATTATTCGTAGCTGTAAATCCTGCTGCTACATCACAAACGCCGCTAATAGTAATCGTTTCGCATTGTGTAATAGGGCAACCAGGTAATCCTAGTGCCGCATCGCCATTGTTTATGGTTAAACAAGCGGTGTAAGTACCCGATGTAGGATAAGCAAAGGTTGGACTTACATCGTAACTATCATAAGCACCATCTCCTAGTAAATCCCAACTGTAAAAATAAGGATTAGGTGATAAGCTGGCATCAACAGGAACAAAAACGACCTCGTTAGCAGTATTAAAACTATAGGTAAAACTAGGGTCGGGTTGTTCACTTACTGTTACTGTAAAAGTAGTGCTACTAGTACAAGTCGCATCTAAGGCATCCGTAGCTATTAAGTCTACCGTGTAAGTACCAATAGCTGCATAGGTAAGCGTTAAATCGGTGGCTGTTCCTTGCGATACGCCATCTAAAAACCATTCATAAGTAATGGCATTAGCACTAGTAGAAGTGTTGGTATAAGTTTCGGGAATTCCTACACAGGGGAAACCATAAGCATCTGCCGTAAAACTGGAGGCTACATCACAAACGCCGCCAATATTAATAACATCGCAGTAAGTATCTACACAATTAGGGATGCCAAATAAGCCGCCTGTTGTTTCCTCTACCGTTAAGCAAGCAGTATAAACACCTACACTTGCAAAGGTATAAGATGGATTAGCAGCCGTACTATCGTAAGCTCCATCCCCATCAAAATCCCAAGCATAAATATAAGAAATGCCTGCTGGGCCGCTATTGGTATGTGTAAAATTAACTTGATTTGACGATGCAAGTGCATAAGAAAATGCAGCATCGGGCTGATGGAAAACATAATAAGTAATACTAGCTATCTCCAAGCAAGTTGCATCAAAAGGATCGGTAACTTCCAATTCTATTACATAAGTTCCTTCTGCCGGAAAGGTGTACAATAAGTCCGTCGAATTTCCTTGCGAAACACCATCTACCAACCAGTTAAAATTCATTGGGTTAGAACTAGTAGAGGTATTGGTAAAAGTTTCGCTTATTGCGCCACAAGCATAACTATTGGCACTAAATCCAGCAATAATATCGCATTGTGCTGTTGCTAAAAAGGAAAAAGTACTTAGCAACAGACAACTCAAAAGCGTGGTAATTTTTTGAGCATTAAATGTAATCATAATTTATACTAGTTGGATCTGAAAATTTAACATAGGCAAAAGTATCTAAAAGCGAGTAATTTATAAACAGGAAAAATAGCCATTAATTTTTTGTTTTTTTTTAAAAATTCTTCTTCTAATTATCTTTAAAGTTCTAGAAAACAATATTTTATTTGTAAATTTACCTCTGCAAACAAGTTAAATAGTTTTTAAATCAAATTAAATATACAAAGATTTGAATTCCAGTAAATTACTCCTACTCCTTACAAAACTTGATTATAAAGAGCTACAAAAATTTCAAAAGTTTGTAGCATCTCCTTACTTTAATATGCAAGCAAACCTAAGCCATTTATTGCAAATTATTATGGATCAATATCCAATAGTTGATGCCAATACGGATGCCTTGAAGAAAAAGATTGTTTTTGAGCAATTATTTATAGGAGAACCTTATCAAGCGGAGAAGATGCGTAGTGTAATGTCGGCATTATATCGCCTACTAGAACGTTTTTTGGTGCAAGAAGAGTTGGAAGTGTATAATCCTCATAAAGATAGCATTTTATTACAAATATATGCTAATCATGGATTAGACAAAGCATTTTCGTCGCAATTAAAGCGCAGCGAAAAACGCTTGACGAATTATCCGTTTCAGGATGAGCAATACCATTTAGCCTCTTTTTTGGTGAAAGAACAAGCTTATCAATTTAGTTTGTTTAGTAAAGCGCAGGCTATTGAAGGTAGTTTACAAGAAGTAGTAGATAATTTAGATGCCTATTATTTAGTCAATAAATTGCGGTATTTAGGAGCCATGATTAATAGAAAAAACGTAGCAGCAGGAGAATACACGATGTTTTTTTATAAAGAATTACAACAGGTTTTACCCAATAGCCAACTGCTACAAAACGATGCCATAAGAGCCTATTACCAATTATTACAACTGTTTACAGCAAATAATAAAACCGAAGAACTGGCCCTGTTTTGGGAAATACGAAATGGCTTACAGCAACAAAGTTACCAACTCCCTCCGCTAGACCTTAGCGCATTGTACACCGGAATTGTGAATGTATGTAGTAACAGAATTAAAAGTGGCGACTTAACTTTTACCGCTCACCTTTTCGATATTTACAAAGAGATGATTAGCACCAACATTATTTACAACAATGGGCTTATCCATCAAAACCATTACCGAAATATTGTATCGCTTGGGCTAAATTATGCCGAACAACAATGGAACTTTGATTTTATTAATGACCACAAAGATAGGTTGCCTAAAAAAGATAAGGAAAGTACTTATAAGTATTGTCTAGCACAATATTATTACTATTATCAGGATTACGCTTCGGCAATGAAATTTTTAAGGGATGTGCCTTTTAACAATACTGTGCTGCATGTTACTGCCAAAAAATTATTACTAAGCTGTTATTTTGAGCTAGGCGAAACAGCCCCGATACAATCATTAGCGTCTAACTTTCGAGATTTACTTAAAAGAAACAAAGCCGACTTATCTAGTAAAAACTACGAAGGTTACCGCAATTTTATAAAATATACCCTTAAAATTTATCGCATCAAAAACAGCCGCAATACGAAGCTAAATTTAAAGCGGTCGCAGCTAAAAGCAACACAACAAGAACTAGAAAGCCTAACCGCAATTATTGACAAGGAATGGCTGTTGAAAAAGTGCGGTAACTCAAAATAAGTAAATCCAACAAGCCCCATTTATTTTGATTTTTTATTTTTACTACGATAATCAATCACATTCCCATATACATCCGTTTCTATTTCGCAACATTGTAATAGGAGTTGTTTTAACTGTTCTCGTCCTCGCTGCACCCTCGATTTTGCTGCCGAGTAGGAAATGCCTAAATGGGCTGCCAAATCTTTTTGCGACATGCCTTTTATTTCGGTTAAAAAAACAGCTTCTCGGTATTTTTCGGGCAATGCGCCTATAATAGGTTGGGTACAAGTAGAAAAAACATGCATTACCTCCAAATCATTCTTCTGCTCCCCTACTCCACCTGTATCACTTAAAATTTGTACCGACTCCATTGCCACAAAGTTTTTCTTTTTGCGATAATAGTCATTTATCATATTTCGGGTAATGCTGTAAATCCATGCCGACACCTTTTCCTCGTTTTTTAAATTTTGGATGTTTTTTTCCATTTTTAAAAATACATCGTGTAGAATATCTTTACTGACTGTAGTATCTTGTACCCTTTTTAGAATAAATCCATTTAAAGGCTCATACATTTCTTGCCAAATACTATGAATATCCATCATAATCAAGCTATTTTTATGCAGTTTTAAAACGTCTTCTTTTATAGTAGACGCAAATTAGGTAAAAAGGATGCAAATGGTTAGACCGCTTCGCTGTCAGTAGTCAGATCATTCGCTGACGCTCATTGTCAGAACGCTACGCTGTCAGTTTTATACGCTGATGTTTTTTAGTCCTAAGCATATAAGCTGACAGCGTAGCGTTCTGACAGAGAGCGAAGCGAACGATCTGACTGCTGACTGCTGACTGCTAAAAACAAAAAAAAATAAAAAAAGTGTAAGTTTACGCAAACCCTTGCGACTGATAGGGTGAATAACATTTAAAATGGGAAAACAACCAACATATCAAAATCAACAATTTATTAACTTGGTAAGCAAACACCAAGGTATTGTGCATAAGGTGTGTGGCATTTACTGTAACAACAAGCAAGATAAGCAAGATTTGTTTCAGGAAATACTGATACAATTGTGGCGTTCTTTCCCATCCTTTAAAGGGCAATCAAAAATTAGTACTTGGATTTATAGAGTGGCCTTAAATACAGCTATTTCTGCTTTTCGTAAACAAAAAAAACAAGTGCAGCAGCAAGCTATTTCTTTAGGCGCATTACAAATTGCAGACGCACCAATTGATACCGAGAAAGAAGAACGTTTACAATTTTTATATCGTGCTATTGCCCAATTAAATAAAGTAGAAAAAGCAATTATTATGCTTTATTTAGAAGAATATGATTACAAACAAATAGCCGAAATTATAGGTATCTCGGAAAGTAATGTTGGCGTAAAGTTACACCGCATTAAAGCCAAGCTTAAAAAAAAGGCCAATAAATCTACGGCATCATGAATGAATTAGACGATTTAAAAAATAGTTGGCAAGATTACTCGGATTTGCACACGCAGCAAAACCAATTAAGTCCTCAAGAAATTGAACGGCTATTGCAAGAGCGTACAAGTGGCACAATAGGTAAATTAAAACGAAATATGTTTATTGATATGGGCATTATGTTTAGTTCCATACTAGGGCTTATTGTGTTATCTTTCTGCATCACCAATGAACGATCTATTTTATTATTGCGCTTATTAGCCCCCTTTTTTATACTCGTTTCTGCCCCTTTTTATTTTTTAGGCCATGCTCAATTAAATAAAATTATTAAAGCTAAAAATTCTTTAAAAGAAAACATTCAACAATTAATTAAAAGCTATGAATGGCAACAAAAATTAGTTTTAGTATTGGGTACTTTTTCTCCAGCAATTGGTTATTTATTAGGCGTATTTATAGTAGATGACCGAGACTTATTTGACCCACAACAATTACCAACCCATTTAGGAATTATGCTTTTGGTAACCATTGCTTATATTCCAATGATGAGATGGTATGTAAAAAAAATGGTTGGGCAACATTTGGCGTATTTGAAAAAATGTTTGGAGGAGTTTTAGGGTTTATTGCTGAATTGTTTAATTGCTTTGTGTGGAATTGATTAATTGTTTTATGCGAAATTGATTAATTGTTTTATGTGAAATTATTGAAAGAATTCTGAGGGGATGAAATGATTATAAAAAACAAAAACTGGCTGCTAGAAATTATCTGTTTACCCTAGAATAAATTCTAGGGCTACAAGGTCGGTCATCCCTACGGGATTGAAAAATACATTCGTATAATTAAAATGTTTTTTTTGCTAAAAACAGCAGCATATAAACTGACTACTGACTACTAAAAAAAATCACTAAAAATACATATATGGCTACACTTATTGAAGCAAAAAATCTGCAAAAATACTTTGAAAACTTTAGGGCGGTAAACGACCTAAGTTTTGAAGTAGAAGCAGGACAAATTTATGGCTTATTAGGAGCCAATGGCGCAGGGAAAACAACTACCCTACGCATGTTGGCAGGTATACTACAACCTACTAGCGGTGAGGCGTTTATCACCAATTTTTCTATGAGCAAAGATCCCGTAAAAGCCAGAGAACGCCTAGGTTTTTTAACAGGAGAAATGGACTTGTACAAAAAATTGCGTCCTAAAGAAATTCTCCACTATTTTGGCGAATTATATGGCGTGACCGAAGATAAACTATTGGCACGAGTAGAAGAGTTGGTACAGCTTTTTCAGATAGAAAACTTTACCGACCGCTACTGCGAAAAATTATCTACTGGACAAAAACAACGGGTAAGTATTGCCAGAACCTTGGTGCATAACCCTGATGTAATTATTTTGGATGAACCGACTACGGGATTGGATATTGTATCGAGTGAATTCATTTTACAGTTTATCCAAAAAATGGCCAAAGAAGAAAATAAAGCCGTTATTTTTTCCACCCATAATTTATCGGAAGTAGAACGTTTATGTGATCGCATTGGCATTATACACCAAGGCAATATGATAATGCAAGGCACGCTGCCCGAAATACTCGAACAAACACAAGAAACCGATTTAGCCACCGCATTTTTTAAACTACTCAACCAATTAAGCTATGAGAACCAGTATAGTTAAATCTATTTTTTTAAAAGAAATTAAGGAAATTATACGAGATAAAAATCAGTTATTTTTCTTAATTATGATGCCGTTCTTTTTGTATCCTTTTTTATTATTGGTAATGGGGCAAGTAATGAGTGTCCAAAAAAATAAAATGGATAGTACTACTGTGGAAGTAGTTATTAACGAAAACCTAAAAAATAGTCCTATTTACGATTGGCTAAAAGAAGAAAAACAATTTAATATTTCGCTAGGAGATGTGGATGCGGAAAATTTAAATAATGCCGAAAATACATTGGGTTTAAGTTTAAATAATAACTACCAACACACCCTACAAAAAAATGGTTCTATCGACCTACAAATATTTTACGATGGCACCGAAGATTTAATGGTTCGCAGCCATAATAAAATTCAGAAAATAATAGAAAAACAAAATGAAGAATTATTAAATCAGCGATTAATAAAAGCCGCATTAAATCCAGATTTTGTGCAGCCAATTGAATTGGAGGAAATAAACATTGCCTCTGCCGAAAAGCAAACAGGAAATATGATTAGTAAATTTATTCCTGGTATTTTATTGCTCTTAATTTTTACAGGAACCATTTATGTGGCACTCGATATTTCGGCAGGAGAAAAGGAAAGAAAAACCTTGCAAAGTTTATACATTGCCCCCGTAAAAGTAAGCGAAATTATTGGCGGAAAATTTTTAGCCGTTTTTGGTGTCGGATTAATTTCTGGATTGGCCAATATGTTGAGTTTAGCAGGCACGGTACTTTGGCAAAAAAGCATGGCTACTAGTGCAGCAGCAGCAGGTGCAGAGGTAACAAGTGCAGGATTCTCCCTAGCAGTAAGTCCCGTGGGTTGGTTGTGGATTATTCTTTTGGTGATATTAACCACTTGTATTATTTCGGGTATTAACCTAGCCGTTTTATTACAAGCCAACACTTACAAAGAGGCACAAGGTTATGTTACGCCCTTAATGATTGGCTTAATGTTGCCCTCTTTCCTCTACGCAATGCCGGGCATGGAACTTAACACGAGCACCGTTTTTATTCCCATACTAAATGTGCTGTTGGCCATATCGGCCATCCTAAAAGGTATTGTAGAACCGCAGTTGTTATTTCTGGTCACCATTGTCAGTATTATCTTTTCCTTATTGGCTTTACAGTTTGCCTCATTCGCATTTAGCAACGAAAGCATTATTACTGGACAAAGGGTTAACTACCGCAAACTCCTACAATCCAACCCACACAGCAAACGCATTTTTGGCGCATCAGAAGCCATTGTATTTTTTGCGGTGGTATTGTTAGTATTTATGGTTTTTGGCTCGCAAATGCAAATGAAATTAGGTATTTTGTGGGGTATTCCTAGTAGCTTTATACTCATATTGGGAGGTTTATCCTTAGCCGTCATTCTATTTTACAAATTAGACGTTAAACAAGCCTTGCACCTAAATATGCCGAGTTTAAAAGCCACACTTGCCACTATTTTACTAGCAGCAGTTACGTGGGTTCCTGTAGGTTATATTTACTCTTTATTTGATGCAGGCGACCATTCCGAATATTTCCTAGAAATGCTACAGCCTTTAATTAATGCTAACTTTTTTATTGGCTTAACCATTATTGCCGTATTCCCTGCCATTTTTGAAGAGTTGGTATTTAGAGGCGTAATGTTTAGAGGACTGAAAAATGAGTGGGGTAAATGGCCCGTTATTTTAGTAACCGCCTTTACTTTTGGCTTAATGCACATGGATTTATACCGCATGTTGCCTACTACTTTAATTGGCGTTTTGCTAGGTTATATTTTATGGCAAAGCGGCAGCATTTACTTGACCGCCTTGTTCCACTTTTTACACAATGGTTTATCGTTTGTAATTATGCGTTTTGGTTCAGAAGAAATGGCCAGTGCTGAATCGGTTCCGTTGACTTGGGTAATTCCTGCTTTGGCGGTGATGGGGCTGGGGATTTTTATTTTGTCGAAAGAAATTCCTCCTTCGGAAACAAGAATAGAGGGAGAACCCAATATTGGAGGAGCTGAATTGGCCTAAGTGAAGGAGAAAAAATAAACTAAGGGATGGTGAAAAAATATCCTCAAAAAAATAATGCCCTGTATTCCTTTCGGAAAAGGTAGGCTAGTATGCCCATTATTTTTTTGAGGACTTTACTCTATTAAATCAGAGTTGGTATCCTTTGTAAACATTGACGTTGTAGGTAAAACTTAATTTTATTGGTTTATTAATATGCTGGGTTTGCCCCTCACCTCCCCCTGTCAAGCAAATAGGAACAAGCGTAATAAGGGTTTTGCCAACACCTAACCAACTTGTTAATTTAATAAAGCCTCTATTGCTATTTCTTCTTCTACTTCCATTTTTTGCTCATAAAAAAATTGTTCTTTTCCTTCTATGGGTTCTAATTCTGTGAGCCAAATTGCATCTGAATTGTATTTGGCAAAAAATGGTTTCCCAACCCATTCAGGATCTCTTGCTTGAATAAAGCGTAGCACCATTAACTTTTCGTTTCCAATTTCACTTATGCCCAACATCTGCACTTTTCCTGGATTGGCAGACATACTTGGTCCTCTTACCGTTCTAGCAAGGCCACTCACCTGATTATATGCTTTACGATATACCTTCCAAGCATTTTCTAAGGTAACCGCAAAATATCCTTGTGCGCCTGTATCTCTTGCTACAAACATATAATACGGAATACAACCCAACCTTACTTGTAGCTTCCACATCTTTGCCCATTCATCCGCATTATTATTGATATGATTCATAATTGGCGACTGTGTTCTAATTACTGCGCCTGTATTCAATATTTTTTTGATGGCAATTTTAACTGCGCCTGTTTTTAATTCGTTGGAGTGATTGAAATGCGCCATAAACGCAAGGTTGATACCGCTATCCACAATTTTTTCAAAAACACGAAACAAATCTTCTGTATCCTTATCATTAATAAATCGGTAGGGCCAATAGCTTAATGCTTTGGTACCAATTCTAATGCTTTGTAGGTTGGGTAAATCGGCTTCGAGAAGTGGATCAATATATTCTTGCAATTTTTTAGCAGACATTACCAAAGGGTCACCTCCTGTAAAAAGCACATCGGTTACTTCGGGATGTGCTTGTAAATATTCTACTAGTACATTCGTTTCCTTAGCAGCAAACTTTAAATTATCGATGCCTACAAACTGCGGCCATCTAAAACAAAAAGTGCAATAGGCATGGCAGGTCTGGCTGTTACTAGGAAAAAACAGCACCGTTTCTTTGTATTTATGTTGTATACCCGATAATTTATTGTCATCCAAAAAAGGCATATTATCTTTTTGCCCAGCAGGATGTGGATTGAGTTCGTATCTTATTTTATTGGCGACTAATTTAAGTTCGGATTTAGAATAATCGTTTTTTAAGGCTTGCTCCATTTCTTGAAAATGCGCTGGTGAAAGCATCTCTTTTTGCGGAAAGGTTAATTGGTAAATAGGGTCATTGGGTAGGTTCCTCCAATCTATTAGTTCCTCTACTACATAGTTATTTACTTTAAATGGAAGCACATTCCCAACAACTCGAATAGCATCAATTTCTGCTGGTGATAATGCTGCTTGTACTTGTGGTATTGTTGCATAATTTTTTAAGGTGTATACTTTATATTTCATTTGTTTGTCTGTCATAAGGTGGTGTTTTGGTTTGTTTCCTTATGATAACCAAATTATTGACTAATCCTATTATTATTCGTTTTTTTATTAAAAATATTTTGTATTTTATTTTTCAAACTTTTATAAAACATTGTTTTCCAATTAATTATTTTTTAAAGATATGACTATTTAAACACTTGGGATTTCCAACCCAAATTGTGCAAGTAATTTCTAAATTGGAGGGCTTCCTGTTAGCAGCACAATCATCTCTTTTCACTTGTTTAAAGATGCCCTTGTGTTTTGTACAACAGCAAAAAATAATCGGGTTATCGTTGCTAAGGTCGTTCGGAGTACCTGTACTTGACATCTCCTGATGGCAAGCAAAAAACCACAATTTAAGGATAGGAATAAACTGCCGAGCAGCGAGTGTTTTATAATGGGACTACGAGTACTTAAAATATGGTGCTTCGACTATCAGTTAAGCTACTTGCAGGTCGTTCGGGTAAGCTACTTGCTGGTCGTTCGGGTAAGCTGTATTCAATCTGATTGGAATTCGTAAAATAAAGTGCGGTTTTATTCCACATCAAATTACATATTACAATTCCCTTCCTGCGGTGGACTAAACTCCACCGTTCATCTTGTCAAAAAGTACGCTAAAGCGCACTTGGGTCAGTCCAAAAATAAAACACGCAATTCCGCTCGAAGTAGTGCGCTTTTGCCTGATGGCTTAAATAAATTCAATGGAGATTTTAAAAAACACGCCTTACTAATAATTTGATTTATTCAATTATTTCGTAGTCAATACTTAATTTCCGCAAAGCTCTTAAAGCAGAACCAGAAGTTTTATCTGCTATCTCAATATCTACCGCATCTCCTTCTAAAAGAAAACCTGCAAGTTCATTCGCCAAGGATTCGTTCATGTTAGCCGAAATCTCTGCAATACATTTAGTTATCGCTCTTTTATCTGGTCTTTGAGCATCACAAGATAATAATTTTAATTCCATAGTACTAATTTATTATTTAGTGTTCTAGCCTCCAAAGATAGCGTTTTATTTTGGGAAATTCAATGTGTTTCATTGGTAGAGCTTAGTAAGGCTTCAACACCTAAAAACGGGATTGGGAAGGGTTGGTGTTTATTCTTCGTCCCTTAATTATTGTAAGTAGTTCTAATTCAATTCCTTTTACAAAGTTTTGTTTTCTCTCATTATTAATATCAGTCCAAGTAATCCCATAATTAATTCTGCGATAAGGGAAGCCGTTAATCCCCATTCAGGGATACCGTCAATCATTGAACTTAAAGCTCTACCTGCTGCTAACCCTAGCATAAGAACGACTAAACTGTACATTGCTGGTCTTCTTAAATTTGGTTTAAAAGCTCCAAGAAACCAAAATAAAGTATGTCCTAGACACAATCCCATTTGTGCTCTAAAAATGTTAGTCAGGTTCACCGTATCTACAGGAAAACCATATAGGCCTGTCAAAGTTTTTTCGGGAACTACACCATAAGATATAGCAACTGGAATTAACACTATTCCTGCAAAGATTAAAAGTGATTTTTGTAGTTGTTCGTTTGTCATTTTATGATACTTTAATT
>JAHDBT010000138.1:963-14645 GCA_020630215.1 Bacteroidota bacterium | reverse complement strand
TTTAAATTCCAAAATCAAGATTCAAAAATGCCCAGCATCAGCAGGGAAATAAATTTTAAATGATATGGTTCGCACCTACGGCGCTAGGTTCTTTGATATTGTTTTTTCTATAAACAGGTTGTACCTATGGCACAAAAACGCAGCATTTAAATTCCAAAATCAAGATTCAAAAATGCCCAGCATCAGCAGGGAAATAAATTCTAAATCCTCGATTCTAAATTCTAAATGAATCCCTCCTAGCGTCAGCATAAAAAAAATCAAAAATCACATTTCAAAAATCAAGAATCAAAAATCCCTCCAGCTTAATACCTAATCTGCGGCACCCCAATTTTACTCGTATGTGGCCGATAAATATTTAAGTCGGTTACTGTTACCGAATCATTTAAATCTAAATCTCCATCTACATACTGATTGATAATGGATGCTTGTATCACATATTCATTAAAATCGTTTACGGTAATCGTGCCATCGCTGTCAAAATCACCAGGGGTCATGCCGTAGTAGCCACTACCTAAATCTACTAACTGACTGGAGCTGCCAAAAATACCACTGAGCGACATAAAATTGTGGCTACTTGCATTGGGCAAACTAATGGCGCTACCACTTAATAAAGCCATGTGGTTTCGATGTTTAATAGAAATGTAGTAGTTCATATTGGGCGTAATATTGTTAAAATATACGCCATCAATACTAGGATTATCGAGATAGGCAATGTCTACAATATTACCGTTTTCTAGTAGTAAAGCGGCTTTTTGTTCTAAAATTTGGTAATTATCAGCGGCAGAACGGACTTCTATTAAAATCCAATCGACCATATTATTAGGGGGGCTGCTTATTACCTCATTGCCTACATAAAACCACGGCGTACGGTTATAGGGTTGCTCGTTTCTAATACGTCCCCTAAACTCATCTGTTACCGACATCATCCCGCCGCTGCTGTAAGCTCCTGTAAGCACGGTTTTGGCTTTTACCTTCACGGGCACATTTACATCTCCATAAAATACTCCACGTCCTGCGGTGCCAATATATACTCGACCAGGCAAATCCATATCGCCAGCCAAAGTATTAATCAATCCAGTAGGGATAGATTCGTCTAGCTCTAAGCGAGTCCATAGGTCGCCCATATCTACCGAGTAAAATAGGGCTTCAATTTCGCCTGCTACGCCATACACGTACATCGTAGGATTAGGAGAGGGTAGTAGTGGCGCACCAAAAGCAAAAGCATAAATGGTATCTATATTTTCTAGTGTTTCCCAATTTAAGCCGCCATCAGGAGAGTGATAGAGTTTTAAATCACGAGGGTCGGCAGTTTCTTCTCTATTTTGAAAATGCAACCATAAATCTTCTTCTTCATAAGGATTACTTTCTACTACGGGATCGGTAATGTAGGGCAGGCAGTCTGAGCAGCGTAAAGTCCAAGTAGCACCGCCATTGGTGCTGCGCCAAAATTCTTGTGCCATACTTGCATTTTGACGAGCTGCGTAGTAGTAAAACTTGTTGCCATTTACCTTGTCGGCCTCCAAAGGTTTAGCGGCATATTCGCCATTTCCTAAAGCCGCATTGCCATCCGAAAAATTGATGTTGGCACACTGCGTCCAACTAGCACCGCCATTAGTGCTGTAGTGTGGGTGTGTATCAACAACCTCGCCACAAGTGCTAGCCGTTAAGCTCGATAAAGGTGCCCAAACTATTTTGCTTGTACTAGCAGCAGAAATGGCAATATTACCTCCAACAGCCAATTTACTACAGCCGCTATCAAAGGTATTAAGGTTGCTCCAACTTACACCGCCATTGCTCGTAATTAAAGCTTTATCGCTGCCATTTGCTGGATTAGTGCCATTGGTTCCTAGGGCAATAATGGTATTGGGGTTTTGGTAACTATAGGTCATGTTTAGCCCATTAAGCGTTGCGCCTGATGATAGTTTGGTACTAGGAACATTGGTGAGGCTATTTAGTCTAAAACCAAATAAATCTTTAGCAGCCACATACAGCGGATTGTTATTAGGCGCAGGCGGTACAATTAATTGATTGACAAAACTCTGCTCCATGCCACTCATATATCCTTCCGATTCGATAGAAATAACACTTGCATTAAAATTGGCAATTTTCCAAACGCCGCTGCCAGTTGTTAACCACATTTGGGTAGTGTTAGCTGGATTAAAAACAATGCCTCCAGAAAAATCGTTTTCGTAATCGCCCATGCCCCACGATGGAACAGATAAACTACTAGCTCGATACTGACTGCTACACGAACTGTAAGTACTTGCACTTTCGGGCGTAATAATTTTCCAAGTAGGATTGGTGGAATTGATGCTAACGGTGTAAAATATTTTTCCTGGAGATTTATGATGCGGCATGGCCACAATATAATTGCTGTTGGTAGGATGAACCGCTAAACCTGTCCAGCTATAAGATTCGTAAGCAGGGCATTCGTTAGGAGGAGGCGTTTTGTCTGTCCAAGTACCGCTGTTACAAGTTATGTTAGGATCGAATTGGTAAACAGCTCCTTGCGAACCTACTTCGGTGCGGCTAATATAGTCGGCATTGTAGGTAACATATAATACGTCGTGTGCAAAAACGGCACGTACGGGATTGTAGGAATTTACATCTGGTCCGCCATTAATGGTACACCAAGTATCGCCGCCATCGCTACTGCGAACAATGCCGCCGCCAATTACACCTACATAAACATTCCTAGAAACATTGTGTCCATTATCGTTATTGGCAGTGCTGCTATCGTCAAAAACCACAAAGCTCAATCCTCCTTCGTGTGGGGCATTTCCATTATCGCCCGTGGTAGGGAAACTCGCTATTTGAGTCCAACTACTGCCAGCGTTAGTGCTTCGCCACAATCCATTTTCTCTAGAGCCAAAATAAAGGTAATTAGTGTTATTGGGGTCAACAGCTAGGCGTTCGCCCGTGTGTCGCCATTCGGCATTACCGCCCATGCGTACATTGATTGGAAAATTTAATTCCGTCCATGTTTCGCCATTATTGGTAGATTTAAGCATAACGGCAGGTGCGGCATTAATGTTTACAATATTATTGCCACAGGCTGCATAAATTACCTGCGAACTGCCACTTGTAGTAGGATCTATGGCAATACTTTCTACCTGGTACCAATGCTTACGAGTTTTGTCGCCTTGCTTGTCCATCAGTCCTTTCCAGCTAGTTCCATCCCACCTAAATACACCCGACACATCCGTACGTACATAAATATTGCTAGAGCTAGGATGAATAACAATACCATCGGCAAAGCCCATTCCTTGGAAATTAGTTGCTTGCCAATTTTGAGCCAATAAGCTTGGTGCGCTTGCTAGTAATAAACCAATAAAAAGTAGTAAATTTAGTGTTAGTATATGCTGCTTCATGAAATATTGGAATTGTTTATTTATACTTGTGTACGCTACTAATTTAAATTGGTTATAAAATAAGGTGTTTTTAGCTGGTTTCTTGAAAAGTAACATGATGGTAAAAACTAAGTGTTGATGAAATGATAGTCTTAAAATTTGGTGGAGATAAATAATATTCAAATGGCTTTGATAACGAAAGTGTTATTGAAATTAAAGACCATAAATCATGCCGTAAGTTAGTAGCAAAAGAGTTGGGTTTTGTTAAATTATATTTTTGACAATAGCCTGTTTTCTGCTAAATACTACTAAGAAAAGAGAAAAAACTTGGGCTAGGTTTTGTTGCTATTTTAGTATGTGTTTTAATTATATTTTTTTTGATTAAAGAAAAAAGACAAAAAATGGTAATAAAATTGTCTTATTTAGCATTAAAGATAGGATATGTACCTCTTTTGTTAAAAATGGCATACATTTAGCTAGAACAATAGGGTGAAAAATAAGGAAAACGCACTATTTACACTTGTTAAGTTTTACGCAAGTACTAGTAACGGTGGCAATAGGTATTTCATGGGTTAGCAACTAACTAACACCATATTTTAAATTTTGATTATCAAAACTAAGTTTTAATGGCAAACATACTTATTATCGACGATGATAAAAGCATCAGAAGAACGCTTCGAGAGATTCTTCAGTACGAGGGCTATAAAGTAGATGAAGCAGAGGACGGGATGCAAGGCATGGTGAAGTTTAAAACCAAAAGCTTTGACGTTGTTTTTTGTGATATAAAAATGCCTAAGAAGGACGGATTAGAAGTGTTGGAACATGCCCAGAAATTAAAGCCAGATATTCCGATTATTATGATTTCGGGACACGGTACGATGGAAACTGCGGTAGATGCAGTGAAAAAAGGGGCGTTTGATTTTATTGCTAAACCACCAGATTTAAATCGCTTATTAATTACCGTTCGCAATGCGCTGGATAAATCGAACCTGATTGTTGAAACCAAAGCTTTGCGCCGTAAGGTGACCAAAATTTCTAATATTATTGGAGAGGCACCAACAATTAAAAAAGTAAAAGATAGTATTGATCGTGTTGCACCTACCGAAGCTCGTATTTTAATTACAGGCGATAATGGTACAGGTAAAGAAATGGTTGCTCGTTGGATTCACGAAAAAAGCCCACGACGCAATGGTGCATTTGTAGAAGTTAACTGTGCAGCAATTCCTGCCGAGCTAATAGAGAGTGAATTGTTTGGACATGAGAAAGGGGCTTTTACCTCTGCTCATAAACAACGTATTGGTAAATTTGAACAAGCCAATGGCGGTACGCTTTTCCTCGATGAAATTGGCGATATGAGTTTGCCTGCACAAGCCAAAGTATTAAGGGCTTTGCAAGAAAGTAAAATTACCCGTGTTGGCGGCGATAGAGATATTCCTGTTGATGTGCGTATTTTATCGGCAACCAATAAAGATTTGGTGGAGGAAGTAGAAAACAATAAGTTTCGTATTGACTTGTATCACCGTTTAAATGTCATTCCAATTCATGTACCTTCTTTAAATACTCGTAAGCAAGATATTCCTTTACTAAGCGAGCATTTTATTAATGATGTGTGCAACGAATACAAAATGAAACCGAAAGCCATTACCAAAGAGGCCATCCAAGAATTACAAAAAATTCATTGGTCGGGTAATGTACGGGAACTGCGAAATGTAATTGAACGGTTAATTATTTTGAGCGATAAGGAAATTACAGGTGAAGATGTACGCATGTATGTAAAGCCTGGAAATGCTAAATCTAATTTTACCAATATCTTTGAACAACACATCCGTTTACAGGATTTTAAAGATTATTGCGAAAAAGGATTTTTACAACACAAATTGCTAAAAAATAGTTGGAACATTTCTAAAACCGCAGAAGAAATTGATATTCAACGAAGCCACTTGTACAACAAAATTGAAAAGTACAGCTTAAAAAGAGATGAGGCTTAAATGGTACTTGGTAGCAGGTATTGGGTAGTTGGTATTTAGATTTAGACGGCTACGCTTTGCTTCGCCGTTTTAGGATAAGTAGCTACTTTTTTTTAATGGAAAAGAAAAATTAAGGAATTTAAAATACAAATTTTATAGCGTAAGTTCCATTGAACTTATAATAGCCTAATAGTGTAAAACAAACCATAGTCATTTATTTGACTATGGTTTTTTTAATGCCTACGTGGTTGAGTAGTGGGTTTAGGTTTAGGGTTAAAGGCTAAAGGTTTATCGTTAGCAGGAAACTTTAAACTTGTAATCAGCAACTAGTAACCAAATACTAATGAACATACGCTCTTACTTTACATTTGCCTCGTACTTTAGTAGCGTTGCTGCTTTTTTTGCTCTTCCCTTTTCCTTTCCCTTGAATAGAAAGAAGCGGCTTTGTTTTGTACATCGTAGTAGGCTGTTGATTATTAATGGCTTGTTCTTGGTAAGAATCTTGACCGTATCCCTGCTGACCTTGTCCTTGGTTTTGTTGCATGGGGTCGTTGCCATATTCATCAGGATATTGTCCTTGCCCTTGTTGCTCTGAATATTCATCAGGGTATTGCCCTTGTCCTTGTTGCATAGGGTCGTTGCCATATTCATCAGGATATTGTCCTTGTCCTTGTTCTTGAGAGTAATCGTTAGGATATTGTTCTGGGTATTGTTGCTGCTGCTGATCAGGATATTGATTCGGATACTGATCTGGGTATTGGTTTTGGTTATTATGGTTAGGGTTTGATTTAGTAGAAAAAGCAAATTCTCTTTTTTTAGTTCTTACAGAAACACCTCCATCTATATTTACATTCTGGAAAAATCCCTTTTTAGTGTTGCTGTTACTATTATTATTATTTTGAGCTGTAAGTACATTTAAACAAGTGCCAACTAAAACTAAGCTGATAATAAGGAGTAGATGTTTCATGATAAAAAGGTTATGATAGTGATTAAATTTTTGTTATTTCAGGTTTGAAAAGCTTTTGTTGTTGCCTTTCACTTATATAATGCGAAACCTTTAAAAAGGTAAACACTTTTAGGGGGAGAGGGAGGATTTTTTTTGAAAAAAGTTGCATTTAACAACTTACGGATTAGTAAATCCAAGCTTTTAAAGGATAGGCTTAAAACAAAAAAAGCCAGACATTATACAATGCCTGACTTTTTAGTTGATGAGTGAGTAGGTGATTTGAACCTTTAATATTTTGAATCCTAGTCCTAGAAAATAATTTCACAATCGTACATCGCAACTGTGTATAGCGAAGTACTACGCCCGCCTGTTTTTTTACCTGTAATATAGTAACCATATTGGTCTTTAAATACTTTTACATTAGTTAGCGTAACGGTTGCGTTGCCCCAAGTAATCAAGGTTATTTTCATATCAACACGATTGCCTACTTTGTATACTTCAAAACGTTGGCGGTCGGTATTGCCTTGAAAACGGTTACGGTCGCTAAAAGCCATGCGGTATTCTATAGAACCTAAGCTATTATTGCTATTGTTTTTGTATACCTCTTTAGTGCCATGTGCGGTATAAGTATAAGCACGTTTACCTGGGTCTTTGCGTATTGTTGTTACATCAATGGCCATACACATGCCATCATAGCCAGCTCGTTCTATCAATTCGTTCAATACCTGAACATTGCTTTGGGCTGATGCGGTAGTAGTAAATGCGGATAAACTTAATAGGGTTAAAAGGCTAAAAATTAGGATTAAATGTTTCATGATTTGAAATTTTACGTTATTAATAAATTGTTTTTTTTCGATTAGTGTTTCGATTATTGTAGCGTAAAACGAATGGCTTCAATACTAGTGTTGAGTTGTTGTGTGTATAGTGTTGTTGCCGTTCACTGTAATAATGGGAGAGGGGTAAAAAGGTAAGCCGTTAGGGTAAAAAAAAGTGAGGGTGAAATAAAAGGAAAATTTTCAAAGTGTTGATAATCAGTCTTTTAGGAGAAGTGTTTTTTTTGAAAATTATTTCTACCGTATTAGGCATGGGATGCCATTTAATTTATGTATCATTGCCGCCTTAAATTTTCTAGTATTTAAAACAGGATTATTAATGATTTACCTTCTATTATCCATTGCTTGTAGCACGGGCATTATGTTGTTATTTAAAACCTTTAGCAAGTACGGCATCAGCACGTTTCAAGCAATTGTAATTAATTATTGGGTATGTGTAATTAGCGGCTTATTTTTACTGCCCGATATAAGTGTATTCTTCAACAGTTACCAACAAGTATGGTTTCCGTATGCTATTTTATTGGGCTTGGCTTTTATTAGCAGTTTTAATTTAATAGCTGTTGCTACTCAAAAAAGTGGCATTACGGTAACCACTATTGCAACCCGTACGTCGATGGTGTTGCCAGTAATGGCCGCCTTTTATTTATATGGAGATAGTATTACCACAACCAAAATACTAGGAATTGTTTTAGCTATTGTAGCCGTTTTTTTAACTGCCATTAAATCGGAAAAAGTAAAAACGGAAAAAAATGCAGCACAAATTTTTTTCTTATTGCTACCTTTTATTGTTTTTTTTATTGCAGGCGGTATCGAAATATTATTTAATTATACCCAAATTTATTTTTTAAAAGATGCCAACAAAGATGTGGCTCCCTTTTTAATTTATGCTTTTGGCTTTGCAGGATTGGTAGGCAGCTTTATTGTAGGATATGATTTATTTAAAAATAAAAAACAAATTATTACAAAGGATGTACTAGCAGGCATTATATTAGGCGTACCCAATTATTTTTCAGCTTTCTTTTTCGTCTTGGCATTAAGTCATTCTGGTTTCGAGAGTTCGGTAGTTATTCCCTTAAATAATATTGGGGTGGTTATTGCATCGGCACTTGGAGCATGGTATGTGTTTAAGGAAAAGCTAAGTACCATTAATTTAGTGGGTTTGTTTTGTGCAGTTGTAGCCATTTTGTTAATTACCCTGTAGGGTTTTGAAGAGTAGCAGGTATTTTTGTAGAAAGTAGAAAGTATAAGGTAGGCTTCGAGTTATTCTCATCACCTGTCCATTAATGCCGCTACATTATACATTGCTAATGCGCTTTTAATTTGATCTGCTTCTTTAGTATTGGGATGTAGCATATACCTAGGAGCTAGAATAGGTTTTGCCTTTGTTACCTGTATTTTAATAATAGAGCTAATAGGAAACTTCCCTTCCGTCATTTTTTCTAAAGGAGCTAATAAGTCAACATATTCGGCAGCCGTTTTTTTTACAATTTGTGCCGTGCCATGTAGCTGAAATCCCTTTTGCACAAAAATATCAATAAAGCTCACACAAACATTGTTATTAGCAAGTATATTTTTTACCGATTGTGGCGAAGCAATATTGGCAATAAGAAGATGACTATCTTGGTAATAAGTAAAAATTTCTTTGGGCGATACATTCGGTATTTGTTCCTCAGAAACAGTAGCGAGCCAACACAATACGCTAGCATCTATGTATTTTATGATTTCTTGGTTTAGCATGTTATTTTACTTTATTGGTATTTATTATTTGGTGATGGAACAAGATAGTTGAATTAGAAAAATAAACGTTATTCGTATCTTTAAGCCCGTTCACCGCACACATTCAACTACGCTCAGTGACGGGTGAACTATTAGCTCTGATTTAAAAGTGTAATGGTGAGTAGCCAATAGGTGCCTTCCTTTTAACTACCAAAAATCACTCGTATAAAAACAATTCTCTCATTTAACCGTTTAACCATTAAAAAATCACCAGCATTAAAAAAGCAATTTAGTAACGTTTAAAAAATAAATCCGACAATTTGTACGTAGAGGTTTTGTGCTTAGACAAGGCGCAAAACGCAGCCATAGCCTAAGCTACGGCGAGTATTTGCAACGCAGGATAAGTGCAAAAGATCAAGTAGAAATGACGGATTTATTTTTTATGCGTTACTTAGTAAAAAATATTTAGCCGTTCAACAATTTAAATTCAATGCAAGCAACAAAACAGAATAACCAAGCATTTAAATTGCTCATTTATTGCCTAATTATATTGCTAATTTGCGGCATTGGCATACAAGCACAACAAAAGCAAAATAAGGAAACTTTTAACGGATACCAGTTAAATATTGATTTGCTCAATGTAGAAAATAATAAAGTAAAGGTACAAGTAATTACCCCAAAAAACAACAAAGAAAACCTAACCTATATTATTCCCATTAGCTCTTATGGTGGTTACGAAGCCACCAACTTAAAACAATGGATAGAAAACTTTACCGCCTACGACCAAAACAATAATCCCCTACCAATTAAATATGTTAGTAGCAACGGCATCGAAATTAGTTACGCCAGTAAACTGCATCATATTGAGTATTGGATAAAAAACAATACCGAAAGCAAAACTTATCAGTCGGGTTTGCCACATATACGTCCCAACGAAAATTACCTCCTTAACCATTGCGGATTTTTTGGTTACCTGCTAGAATATCCCGAAGTGCCTTTTGAAGTAAGCATTACCAAGCCTGCTCATCTACATGGCGCAACCTCCTTGCCTTTGCAAACTTCAGCAGATAAACAGACCGACCAATTTAGGGTAAATAATTATTTAGATTTATTTCAAAACCCTATTATGTATGCCGAGGCAGATACCATGAGTTTTACCATTGGCGATACCCGTTTGCACATTCACACTTATTCCGAATCGGGAGCTATTAGCAGTCGGGATGTATATTATCACCTTAAACCTTTGTGCAAAGCGGTAGATAATTTCCTAGAAGAATGGCCAGTTAAAGACTATCATTTTGTATTGTATTTTGCTAAAAGACCTAAAGGGGACGAGCGAAATTTAGCGCAGTACGGAGGACTGATGTGTGCCTCATCGTCTTTTTATGTAATGCCAGAAATTAAAAATGCCCCTAGACTAAAAAAGGTATTGCAAAGAGTAGCAGCACACGAATTATTGCACTTACTTGCACCATACTCCTTGCACAGCGAAAATGTAGCTTACTTTGGTTTAGCCGATGCCGATATGACCCAACATTTATGGCTGTACGAAGGCGCAACCGAATATTTAAGCCTACTAATGCTTACGCAAAATGGATTGCTTTCCAAAGGAGATTTTTTTGAGGAACTGAGCAAAAAAATCCGTTTAGCCGAGCAGTATCCGCCTATTTCTTTAACCAAAATGAGCAAACAAATTTTTAAACCTAAAAACCAATCGCAATATAAAAACTTGTATTACCGAGGTATGCTCGTTGCCTTTATGTTAGATGTTGAACTAAGGGACTTGAGCAATAATGAATGGAGTTTGCCAAAGGTAATTAAACAACTAGCCGCCAAATATGGACACGATACTTTTTTTGAGGAGGAGGAATTATTTAAGGAAATAAATGCCCTCACTCAATTAAATTTAGATGCTTTTGTAGAGCAATATATTCACAAAAAAGGAAAATTGCCTTACAATAAATATTGCCAAAAAATGGGTATGCGTTACGAAGAAAAAGTAGTTGAAAAAGTAGGCAGTTTTGGTAAATTTACCCTCTGGCCCGATTTTAAAAGAGGACTAATGACCTTTAAAAATGTTGGCAACAATGCCCTCAATATCCAAAAAGGAGATGTGCTATTAACCCTCAATAATACCCCCATTACTCCGGGTAATTTTGAGGAGTACAAACACCTTATTTTTAAGCCCGTGCTAGGGAAAAGTATCACATTAATCGTAGTCGATAAAAGTAAAATTAAACACAAATCAGCTTACAATACCGACGAAGTGCAATTACATGCCAAGCTCCTAGAAAATAAACCGTGGGAATATAAGCGCACTTTCGAATACCTCATCTCTAAGGAGGAAACGGTGAATGCTAAAGCCAAAACATTAAAACAGCAGTTATTAAATGGAGAGGAAAAATAAACCCAACAAAATCTCGAAAGGATGATGCCATTATTAAATGTTGTGATTAACTGCAATGTATAAAAACGTCTCAAAATTTCTGTTTTTGGTATTTACAAAACGTTTTTGTAATTGCAAGCCTATTCTTTCCGCTACTTTAGCAGAGGCTAAATGATTGGTAGGCATATTTGCCACAATCTGTTGCAGCTTTAACTCCTCAAAAGCATAATTTTTCCATGCCAAGGCTGCTTCCATTGCATAGCCGTTTCCCCAGTACGGATGATGAAAAATATAGCCAATATCGTATGCTTCCTGTCCATTTACCTCCGCTAACATTATACCACAGTCGCCAATTAATTGTTGCTCGTTTTCTTTTAAATACACCCCATATCGCCCAAAACCTTTAGGATAATAGTGCGTAATATTTCGTTGCAGCCAATGCAGCGTTTGCGCTTTGCTAAATGGTTGCGGCCAAAATTTCATAGTTGTTTTATCAGATAAAATAGGATGTAGCAAATCTACATCACTTAATAAATAGGGCTTCATTACCAGCCGTTTTGTTACTAGCATATACTTGTTTTTAAATGTGAAGTAATTTTTTTTAGAAAAAACATCCCTAGCACAATAATAGCTAAAGTATTGATAATCATAGGGTTTTGCTAGTGTTAAAAGGTGTTTCATCGCATGTTTTTTTCTTTTTTTTACTTTTCCTCATAAAACCTTTCTCCTTTAATCACATCTAAGAAGCTGTGCATCACGAAAACGAACTAACAAATATGCTAGTCACTCATCTTTTAGCTTCTGTTTTTTTTCTTGCGCCCCAGTTTTATCAATTTCGATTTTTAAACCAACACAATAATACCGTACTATGAGAATCTTTCAGCATTTATTAACAACTGCTTTTTTAGTAATGATAACCCTTATCTCTTTCAACACCAATGCTCAAAACGCTGCCAATCCTTGGTCGCTAGGTATTGGTACTGGCAAAACAACTTACAGTGGTGATTTAGGCTACAGCTTTTTCGATTTTAACCAACCTTATCATGGAAACGTAGGTTTACGAGCCGAGCGTTATTTGACTCCTTCTTTTGATGTGGCCTTATCTGGTACTTATGGCCGTCATGGTTATACTGGCGACAAAGAAAGCTTTTTAACTGATATGATGCAAGGAAATTTAGCAATACAATACAAATTAAATAATGGCGTATTCTTAAAAGAAAATTCGGTTATTGCTCCTTATTTAAGCGCAGGTGTGGGAATGGCTAATTACCAACCCGTAGACGAAAGAGGGGTTCATACAACTGATTTTACCATTCCTTTAGCAGCAGGTGCAGATGTAAATATTACCGATAATTTTGGCTTATTTTGGCAAACAACCTACGGCATTAACTTAGGAGACACTTACGACGGCGCTTATGAAACAACTAAAAAAGACGACCATTTTATGTTTAACGAAGTAGGGGTGAAATTTAATTTTGGTAAAGGCAAAGATATGGACGGCGACGGTGTACCTGATAAATTTGATGCTTGCGAAAACATTCCTGGACCTAAACACACAATGGGTTGCCCTGATACAGATAACGACGGTGTAATTGATTTAGACGATGTTTGTCCATTTATTGCAGGACCTAAAAAATTACAAGGTTGCCCTGATACAGACAACGACGGTATTCGTGATTCGGAAGATGCATGTCCACAAGCAAAAGGCTCGGCAGCAATGAACGGTTGCCCTGATACGGACCACGATGGTTTAGCAGACAACTTAGACCGATGCCCAACAGAACGAGGCTTAATTGAAAACAAAGGATGCCCAGTAGTAGTAGAAGAAGTAGTTGTACCAGAAAAAACACACGAAGTTTTTGAGCGTGCTTTAAGAGGGGTACACTTTGAAACAGGCAAAGCCAATATCAAATTTGAGTCGTATCCTATATTAGATGAAATTGTAGTGATTATGTACGAAAATCCAAGCTATATACTTTCTATTGAAGGACATACAGATGCCGTTGGTAATGCAGATGCAAATATGGATTTATCTACACAAAGAGCTAATGCGGTAAAAAATTACCTAACTAGTAATGGTATTGATGCAGAAAGAATGACTGCATGGGGCTACGGAGAAACACAACCTATATCAGACAATGAAACAGAAGATGGACGTTATTTAAACAGACGAGTAGCATTTAATGTTACTGCTCAATAGTAATCACTAATTATTGAAAATACTACATCCAATATTTTTTAGGGGCTAATCCATTAATGGGTTAGCCCTTTTTTGGTAGGAGGTAGAGGGTATTTTTGTAAAGAAGAGTTACAACAGGTCGCACCTACGGCACAAAATCGTCAGCAAATCAAAAATTCCTCCCATCAGCAGGTAAGTAAATTTTAAATTCTAAATCCTCGATTCTAAATTCTAAATGAATCCCTCCTAGCGTCAGCAAATCAAAAATTCCTCCCATCAGCAGGTAAGTAAATTTTAAATTCTAA
>JAHDBT010000138.1:0-863 GCA_020630215.1 Bacteroidota bacterium | reverse complement strand
ATCCTCGATTCTAAATTCTAAATGAATCCCTCCTAGCGTCAGCAGGAAAAAAATCAAAAATCAAAAACCAAAAATCAACCCTCCCGCTCTTATTCATCCATCATTTTTAAACGCCGCCATTTTTGTTTGGTCCCCACAAACTCATTATTTGTGGAATCCCCCGACATATACATTATATCTTCCGAAACTAATTCAAATTGCACATCTATATATTTAACACGGGCTACTTTTCCTGCATCATCTACGGCTTTTTGTAAGTCCTGTCCTTGATACTTTTTTTTACCCGTTTTAGAAATACTTTTCCATTTAACTTCTTGTTGCTCAAAACCAAGTTCGGTAAGTACACCTGCTACATGTGTAAGTTTGCCCTCGTAACTATTGTCGCCCACTTTTTCTACGTGCAAAATAGTACCAGAACCTTGATCGCTAAAACGTTCCCATTTACCAACCAATCCGTTGGTATCTTTTGCACAACCGCTTAGTAGGAAAACCACAAATAAGAGATAGAGAATATTTGGTACTATGTTTTTCATATTTATCTTGTTCGAATTGAATATATAACTTGACAGACTAATTAGTAAGTGAATGAGAAAAAATAACCTCCACCAATTTAATTTATTCTATTTCCCAATGCGGCGTTGTAAATACTCGTCATAGCTTTTAATAGCCGCAAGCGGTTCTCTTAGCTTAAATATCCAAAGGGATATTTATTTTGCTATCGCAAAAAACACACGTTCATAACTGCGTTTTACGCCTTGCCTTGAAAAATATAATTAAATTTCTTGGTGGACTTTATTTTTTTCATTTCACTAAGGATAAAAAATAGTTGATACAATTTATTTTTCAACTATTGTTAATGGACA
>JAHDBT010000743.1 GCA_020630215.1 Bacteroidota bacterium | reverse complement strand
TGTTAGCTATTAACCTAAAGTAAAAGTATGCAATAATCCCAACATCTACAAATCTATAATTAAAAACTCCTCCTCCCCCCAAACAAAACCCCAATATTACTCATCGTATAATTAGGATTGCCAGAACCAACCTGTTTGTCATGACTTACTCCTATCATAAACCGCAGCTTATCAGGTTGCTTGCCAGTAATAACCCCTAGCGAATTGTGCAGCCCAAAATCGTAGAGTTGGTCCAGTTCGGTGGTACCGAAAATGCCAATGCCTAGTTGATGGAATAACTCTAGCTCCCCTACTTTAACTTTGCTAAACCAGCCAATATTGCTGCTCCTAAATTGAGCGAATTTAAAAATATGGTGCTTGTCGAAGTCGGGATTGGGGAGGTCGAAATCTTCGCTGAGTTGACGGCGGTTTTTGTTATAGGAGGCGCCTTCTACTAGGGTGAAATGTAGGCCGCCTTCATAGCCTTCTTTTTGTAGGGCGTAAATGCCAACGCTCACCTGAAATCCGAAGCTTGCACCTGGGGCATCGGCAAAGTCTATAAAACGGACATTGTGGCGACCAATATTTCCGCTGATACTTATGAAGGCTTTAGGAGAAAAATTTGTATTTTGAGCTGTTATTTTAATACTCGTCAGTAACAATAAGCTGATAATACTAGTAATTAGATATTGTTTTTTCATTGATTCACACATCTTTATAAAATTGGATTCAAATAATGAAACAAGCCGAACAAAAAAACGAAAACGAGCAATTACCTGTACATCACATTAGCGATGCGCCATTAAGTGTGGCACAGGTTTACGAGCTGGCACAAAGTAATACGCAGTTGGTTTTATCGCCAGCAGCCACTAAAAAAATTGAAACTTGTCGTCAGTATTTAGATGATAAAATTGCCCATTCTGATGCGGCTTTTTATGGCATCAATACGGGTTTTGGTTCTTTGTGTAATGTACGAATTTCTAAAGGAGGATTGGAGGAATTACAGCGAAATTTGCTCATGTCGCACGCCTGCGGTATGGGGGAGGAAGTGCCGCAGGAGGTGGTAAAATTAATGCTGTTGCTAAAAATTCAATCGTTGTCGTATGGGCATTCGGGGGTGCAGGTGCTAACGGTACAACGCCTTATTGATTTTTATAACCACAACATTTTACCCGTTGTTTTTCAACAAGGTTCGCTAGGGGCTTCGGGCGATTTAGCTCCCCTCTCCCACTTGGCTTTGCCGCTTTTAGGTCTAGGGGAAGTGTACCACAATGGCAAACGAAAAAAAGCGAAAAGTGTATTAAAATCCTTTAAATGGAAGCCTATTAATTTGCGTTCTAAGGAAGGATTGGCTTTGATTAACGGCACGCAATTTATGAGTGCTTACTCGGTTTGGTGTACGCATCAAGCGCAATACCTTGCCAAGGTGGCCGATTTTATTACGGCGCTTAGTGTGGATGCTTATAATGCACATCCTATTCCGTTTAACCCTTTAATTCATCAAGTACGCAAGCAAACGGGGCAAATAAAAGTGGCAGCACGAATTCGTGATTACCTAGCAGGAAGCCAAATTTGCCAACAACCAAAAGCGCATGTACAAGACCCTTACTCGTTTAGATGTGTGCCGCAAGTGCATGGCGCAAGTGCCGATGCGATACAATATGTACACGATGTTATTGAACGGGAAATTAATGCGGTAACGGATAATCCAAATGTTTTTGTGGACGAGGATTTGATTTTATCGGGTGGTAATTTTCATGGGCAACCGCTGGCTATGGTACTCGATTTTTTAAGTATTGCCCTCGCAGAAATTGGCAGCATCTCGGAACGACGAACGTTTAAATTGTTGGATGGCACAAGAGACATGCCTTTTTTCCTAGCACATCAGCCGGGTTTACATTCGGCTTTAATGATACCGCAATATACGGCGGCTTCCATTGTAAGTCAAAATAAACAATTGTGTACGCCTGCGGTTATTGATTCTATCACCTCCTCTAACGGACAGGAGGATCATGTAAGCATGGGCGCAAATGCCGCAACTAAATGTTACCGTGTTTTAAATAACCTCCGCAATATTTTAGCTGTTGAATTACTCACCGCCACACAAGCACTGCACTTTCGTAAACACAAAGCCAAACCGCCTTTGCAAAGTTCGCCGCTAATAGAACAGGTGTTGACGGCTTATAGAAATAAAGTGCCATTTATTAAACAAGACCGTGTTTTGCATGAAGATATGGTTAAAAGTGCGGCTTTTATTAAGGAAGAATTGCGGGGGATGCTGTAGAGGTTTGATTGTTGGTTTTTGATATGGGATTTTTGATTTTTTATATGCTGGCGATTTTTTTCATTT
>JAHDBT010000137.1 GCA_020630215.1 Bacteroidota bacterium | reverse complement strand
CTAAAAAAGGAACATCCATTTTTAGTGGTCAATAAACTTAACTATCCAAAAATTGTTATTATCTTGAAGCCCACTTGCTCCAATTCAAAAGGTAAGCTTCGCCACAATTAAAAATGTACTAACAACGTTCTTACACCTACGCATTGTCTTTCCAATTTTGAAAGCCTTCTGCATCTATAAATTAGCCCAATACAAATTATTAAAACAAACAATATGCTGTAACTGTTAGTCTGCTGATTGACGATACGGTTGCTATTATTTTTATTTGTTTTGCAATTTCACTATTTTATTAGAAATTGCCTTATTGCTTAAAATCTATTTACAAAAATGCAGGAATGTTTGCAACAAGGTAGCATTCTATACGCCCAATATCGTTTGTCTATTACCACTAGCAAAAACATAAGTAATTACTACCTGCTTCAATAATAGCATTAGCAAGCTGTAAGAAAGCAGGATTGTACAAATGCCAAACACCTATCTACTAGCTACTAATTAAAAGGCAAGTTACTAAGCACCTATATAATTTATACTAGCCCACATTAGGTTTTGTGTATTTTTGATAATTATAACAAACGTTGGCATGTTTCCTTTTTTTAGGATTTTTTGACATGTTTATTAAATAAGAAAAAGTACTTGACACTTTACAATGGTGTAGCGAAGCGGAACCGTCCAAATACCATGTACCCGCTACTATCTACCAAAAAAAATGTCAACCGCTTAGATAAATAGGTCGTTTTTTTTAACACTTTAAGCACCCAGATTTACACAAACCCCGATGTGACTGAGTATAACTAACACTTGTAAACATCTAAAAATCAACAAATCCATAATCACATGCATCAATATCCTAATAAGATATTTAATTTAAGGTTAATTATACTTACGTTTTGCTTATTTAGCTACTGCATCCATACTTCTGCACAAGGTTTACGCAACCTGTTTTTTAATAGTTTCGAGGATGTAATACGTTTAGATTTTAGCTCCGATCCTCCTACTCCTTTTTCTACAGGTATTGAGGGTTCTTACGAAGGTATTGCACACTATGAAGATGGAGATGGGAATTTACTATTTTGGTTTAACTCTGGCGGCGTATACGATACTAATGGGGATGATATGCCTGGCTCTTTTGGCATTTGGGCCGATGACTCTTCTGCCGAAATTTGCCTTTGCCCAGTACCTGGTTATCCTAACAAATATTACATCCTTTATAATGCACAAACTTGTAGTTCGCTGTATTACTCCATTGTGGATATGACCCTTAATGGAGGTCTAGGAGATGTTACCGATTTAAACACCCCTATTAGCACCAATAATTTTGCCGAAGGAATGGAAGTTATTGCAATTGATAACTCGCCCAACTATTGGTTATTGACCTACGAATGTAATGTAGGTTTTGTCAAGTTCCTTATCTCGGAAACAGGTATTGGCAATGGAGAATTAATTACTCCTTACCCCGTACCGCCAGGCGGCTTTGATGGCCGTGGCGAGTTAGACTATCACAAAGGTAAGTTTGCGATGACTTTTGCTTGGACTAACCAAGTATTTGTAGGCGATTTTAACCCCATAGGAGGACTTATTTGCAATCCAATTAATTTAAACGAAACTTTTTTTGAAACCAAACCTTTTGGCGTAGATTTTTCGCCCGATGGTAGCAAAATATATTTCTCTTTATGGTATGTTACCGATCTTCCTAACCTATTTCAATATGATATAGATGCAGATGAATTAACTTCCTTTA
Source organism: Bacteroidota bacterium (assembly GCA_020630215.1). Taxonomy (GTDB): domain Bacteria; phylum Bacteroidota; class Bacteroidia; order Chitinophagales; family UBA2359; genus JAHDBT01. Next base: position 12,976 of record JAHDBT010000137.1, on the reverse strand, counting down.
CCCCCGACCTAGGAGTCAATGCATCGCCACCTTCTGGGCTAGGGCAAATAGAACTTGGTAGAGATGGAAAATTGTATGTGATAATAGATGGCGGAGAAAATATTTTAGTCATCAATAATCCCAACGATTCCAACCCTACCTTTAGCACAATTCCTATTCCTGCTACAACGGGCTTAGGAATTTCCGATCACATTCAATCTTCTATATTTAATGCCTCCGCCATTTTTTTAGGCGATACGTTATGTGGCGTTGCTGGCGAAACGCTTCCTCTTATTACCCCCAACGAAAACGATATTTTTGATTGGTATGATAAAGACAATCCAGAAACGGTATTAGCCCAAAGCAATAATTACAATTTAACCGTAGGCACTCAAAACACGGTTTATGTTGCCGCTATTCCTGGCAATACGGGCTGTTCTGATGAGTTTGAATATACCATTTTACCTTCGCCTGATGACCTAGATGCTGGACCCGACCAAAACATTTTATCAGGACAAACTATTATGCTTAACGCTACAACTGCGGTTAACGAAGTGGAGGTAGTTTGGTATCCTAACGAAGGGATGGACAATGCCAATTCTTTAACACCAACGGTAAGCCCTACCGAAACGACTACTTATTATGTAACTGCTCAAAATGGTATATGCGAAGCAACCGACCAAGTTACTATTCATGTATTTGAAAACGGTTTAATTACCGAAGATGTTTGTGCACCTGTTGGAGAAGAAATATTGCTAAGTATGTCTGATACACTTACCAACCCAACATGGGTAGTGCAAGGAACTACCGATGTATTAGCTACTGATTATACCTTTACTGCAACCACTACTAGTACTCCCGTTGTATACGAAGGAGTAGGCACCAATCCTAGTACACCTAATGGAGTTACTACACAAGTAACGGTGTTACCAGAAGCAGCACTTGATGCTGGCGAAAATCTTATTATCTTTATAGGCGAATCAACAAGTCTTAATGCAAGTGGCGCAGGCAACGACGGTTATAATTGGCAAGCCCATGCTAGCTTAACAGGTTCGGGAGCTAATCCAACGGTTGCCCCTACCGAAACAACTACCTACGTAGTAAGCAGTGCTACCAATGGTTTATGTGAAGTAAGCGACTCGGTAACGGTTATTGTAATTAATACCGAAAATACCATAGCAGATTCGGTATGTGTGGTAACAGGCGAATCGGCTACCTTAAACATTGCCGAAAGCTTTACAACCATTACTTGGTACAATGCTGCTTTACCCGAAACGGTATTGGCAAATAGCCCAACGTTAACGATTACTGGCGGCGAAGGCAATGATGTTTTTTTAGCCATTGCCGAAGATGAATTAGGGGATATTACGAGTTATTATTTTACGCTGCTTACCAATCCCATAATCGATGCAGGTAATGATGTAAGCATTTTAGAAAACGAATCAACCATCCTAAGTGCATCAGGTGGTACCAACTACGAATGGTCGCCAACAGATGGATTAGACAACCCGAATGCTGCTACGGTTACCGCTGCCCCTACAGCTACCACAACTTACACGCTTACGAATACAACCGCCAATGGTTGTGTAAATACCGACCAAGTTACCGTAAGCCTTCGTACCGAATTAATGGTTGTGGTGCCTACTGGTTTTTCGCCTAATGGCGATGGTTACAATGATGTTTTAGCTATTGCGGATTACAATGTTGTACAACTTAATGCCTTTAAAATTTACAACCGCTGGGGAAAACCAATTTTTGAAAGTACCGACTTAGAAGCTAGCTGGGATGGCACTTACAAAGGTGTAGATGCAGCTCTAGGCGTTTATATTTACTTTTTACAAGCAACAGATAGAAATGGCAAAGTACACACTTACAAAGGAAACATTACCCTTATTCGCTAGTGTTACAGCTATTGCCTAAAATTTAATTACTGCCTATGTGAATTATACACAACATACTCCTCCTTTTGATAAACGCCCAATCAAAAATTACGATATCAGTATAAAAAACTAATATCGTTTATTAATTTGCAACCACCAAAACTCTCAAGCATGATAGCTAACAAAAATAACAATTCAACACTTAGCTTTAAACCAGTACTACTTTTACTAACCTTAATACTTAGTTATACCTTTTCCTATGGGCAGGGGCAAAGAAACCTGTTTTTTAATAGCAACGAAAATGTAATTCGTTTAGATTTCTCCACCGACCCACCAACTCCGTTTCCTACAGGAATTATAGGTTCTTATGAAGGCATTGCACATTATGAAGATGGAAGTGGCAATGCGCTTTTCTGGTTTAATGCGAATGGGGTGTACGATTCCTATAATATTCTTATGCCAGGAGCTTTGGGTATTTTGGCCGATGACTCTTCTGCCGAAATTTGTATTAGTCCTGTACCATGTGATCCTGATCGTTACTATATTTTTTACAATGATCAAACCTGTTCTTCCCTTTATTATTCTATTGTAGACATGACACTTAATGGCGGTCTAGGAGATGTAACCGATTTAAATACCTCTATTGATACCAACAATTTTTCGGAAGGAATGGAAGTAATTGAGATTCCAGATTCCCCTAACTTTTGGCTGCTTACCTATAATTGTAATACTGGCTTTACGAAGTTCCTCATTTCCGAAAATGGTTTAAGCAATGGCGAGGTAATATATAATTACCCCCCACCTCCTGGAGGCTATGACGGAAGAGGAGAATTAGATTATCATGCAGGCCGCATAGGTATTTGTTTTGGATTTACTAGCACCGTATTTGTTGCCGATTTCGATCCTGTTCTTGGCGAATTAACCAATCCTGTTACTTTAAATGCCGCACCAAATAATCAGGGTACTTTTGGGATAGATTTTTCGCCCGATGGCAGCAAAGCGTATTTTTCTTTATGGTACGAACTCACTAGTAATTACATTTATCAATACAATTTTGCAACCGCTAGTCTTAGTTCTTATATGCCTTTTTTAGGAATTAATTCATCAGGACCAAACCCCATTGTAGGCTTAGGAGAAATTGAGCTAGGCAGAGATGGGAAACTTTATATTATTGAAGATGGCGGAGAAAATATTCTTGTAATTAATAACCCCGATGACGATACCCCTGTTTTTAGTACTATTCCTATTGCGGCAAAAACAGGACTTGGTATATCTGACCATATACAGTCGCAAGTATTTGAGGTAGTGGTATTTTTAGGCGATTCGGTTTGTACAGAAATCGGTGATACCGCCACCTTATCTACCCTTAGTGATGTGCTTATTTACGACTGGTACAATAGTGATGACCCTAGCAATATTTTATCGCAAAGCAATACTTTTGATGTAGTTGCAACCAACGAAATAGCCTATTATACTGCTTCTGTGCCTACTGGCTGCCTAAACAACTATGACGACCTGTACTTTACCGTTTACCCCGTTCCTGATATTGATGCAGGCGAAGACCAAAGCATTATATTAGGAGCAAGTGCTACTATAAATGCTACTACTACCGTTAATTATGATGCCATTATTTGGTATCCTAATACTGGCATGGACGATCCTACCTCGCTAACACCTACCGTAAGTCCTACCGAAACAACCACCTATTATGTTACCTTACAAAATGGTATTTGCCAAGCTAGTTCTGAAGTAACCATCTATGTATTTGAAAACGAGTTTGTATCAGATGAATATTGCATAACCGTTGGCGAGTCCCTTACCCTAGAAATGGCAGATACTTTGCTTAACCCGTCGTGGGTTGTGCAAGGCACCAACGATGTACTAGGCACCGAACATACACTAGAAGTTGTTGCTACTGATAACACCGTAATTTATGAAGGAAATGGCGATAACCCCAATGCCCCAAATGGACTTACTACGCAAGCAGTTATCAATCCGCAACCTAATTTAGATGCAGGTACAGATGCCTTTATTTTTGCAGGAGAAACAACCACCTTAAATGCTACAGGTGCAGGTAATGATGGGTATAATTGGAGTAGCGATCCAACCTTATCGGGTTCGGGTGCTAACCCAAGTGTAAATCCCATTGTAACAACCACCTACTACTTAACCAGTACTTTTAATGGCGATTGTAGCGTAAGCGATTCAGTAACCGTAGTAGTTGTAAATACAGAAGATTCCATAAAAGATTCTTTATGTGTAAATTCAGGACAAACCACCACACTTACGGTTCCCGATGAATATACATCTGTTACTTGGAGAAAAGAAACCGAACCAACAACGGTAATAGGAAATGGCAATGCTTTTGAGGCAGCTATTGAAACCAGCAACCTAAGTTATTTAGCTATAGCCGAAAATATTTTTGGAAATATTACCCTCTATTACTTTACCCTTTTTGCCAATCCAGTTGTAATAGCCGGACCAGATGTAGATATTCTGGATACCGAATCGGCAACGCTTACGGTTACAGGTGGCGATAATTTTGTTTGGACACCTGCCGATGGACTCGATAACCCAAATGCAGCAACCGTTGTAGCAACTCCTTTAGAAACTACTACCTACACGGTTACCAATACAACTGCTAATGGTTGTGTAAATAGCGATGAGGTCATTGTAAAAGTTCGCACCGAAATAATAATTATTGTACCAACAGGCTTTTCGCCAAATGGCGATAACCAAAATGATGTATTGTCATTAAAAACGTATAACATTAATACCCTTAACACCTTTAAAATTTACAACCGCTGGGGACAAGAAGTATACAACAGCACTACCCTAGAGGAAGGATGGGATGGTTCCTATAAAGGACAAGAAGCTGAAATGGGTGTATATGTGTACTTTTTAGAAGTTACCGATAAAGAAGATAAAGTACACACCTATAAAGGCAACATTACCCTTATTCGATAAGAAAAAATGCTAAAACGTGCCTACTAACCTACTATTCCGCATTCGCTAAATAGTAATAGCAGGTAGAAAGCAGGCTTCGCTTTAGGTAAAAAGACGGCTTACATAGCAAGCAGTCCTTATACATTATACTAAAGTACTTGCTATTTATCGCTGAATAGTAATCCTACGACAAACGAGTCAACATTCTTTAAACAAAAAAGGCGTGAATCTAAGATTCATGCCTTTTTTATTACAATTAACAATATATGCAACCAAAAGAAATATACATACTCCGACACGGACAAACCGATTACAATTTAAAACGTATTGTACAAGGCAGAGGCGTTGATTCTGATATTAACGAAACAGGCCAAGCACAAGCAGCCGCATTTTTTAATTATTACCAAGAGTTTAAATTTTGTGCTGTTTACGCCTCCATGCTTAAACGTACTTTACAAACTATACAAGCCTTTACTAAAGTAGGCTATCAAATACAACGCTTTGAGCAATTAGACGAAATTAATTGGGGCAACCATGAAGGCACAAGCCCTACCCCATCACAACACAAAGAGTACAAACGCATTACCCAAAACTGGAAGGAAGGCCGACTAGACGATAAACCCCAAGGCGGAGAAAGCCCCCTAGAAGTACAAGCCCGATTGGTCGATTTTTTTGAAAATCACCTGTACCAACAAAACCATGAAAAGGTGCTTTTATGTACACATGGACGCACTTCTCGCATTTTAGCTTGCACTTTGCTAAATTTGCCGCTAAGTAAAATGCACCATTACAACCATAAAAATACAGGCTTATCTAAAGTTGTTTGGAACGAGCAAAACAAACACTACGACTTATCCTTTTGGGGCAATACGGATCATTTAAAAGTAGAAGAATAAGCTGAAATTGTTAAATGGCTAAACTGTTGAATTGTTAAATAGCTAAACTGTTAAAGTGCGAAGTAAATAGTTCACTGGTCACTGAGCGTAGTCGAATGTGTGAGGTAAACGGGCTTAAAGCTAAGGAAAAAGAGTGTTTCCATGCATCCTTTCTAACACATTCGACTTCGCTCAGTACAGCACATTTCGACTACACTCAATGACCGAAAGAGGTTTCTCTTAACAATAGGCTATTGATTATCAATGTTTTACGACAGTTCTAATTTCTAGCTCACGTTATTTATCGAAGCAGTTTACACTTTTTGCTACCAGCCAGGAGGCTTTGAACCCAAACTGCTAAAGCGAGACGCTTGACCATACTGCCTGCCCCCCGCCCGGTCCAGCCTCCCGGCTGGAGCGTAACGAGCATAAAGCCTCCCGGCTTAATGTCAAAACTTTTAACGTTTAGATAAACAGGCCAAAATCCTTAACTAAATTTATTCATAAAAACAGTTTTAGGATTAGGAGCTTGTGCTGCTAGGGCTTCGCCTAAATAGCTGCCTATAGCTACGCCCATGCCGCCTAGTTTAGCTCCTAGGCTTATTTTATCGCTAATACGCTCTAGCAGGGGTATTTTATTTTCACCAAAACCCATAATACCCGACCATTCCATTTCCAGTTTGTAGGGGGTTTGGGGCAAAATAATTTTGGCTAATTTTTTATCGAGGGTTTCTACAATTTTATAATTCCCTCCTAAGCTAAAGGTTTCTTCGCCTTTAAAATCGAGGTTACGGCCGCCGCCAAAAATTACCCGATTACCAAAGTTGCGGAAATAGTAATAACCTTCATCAAAATGAAAAATACCTTTAAATCTTAGGTTGTCAATCGGTTTTGTTACCAGCACTTGCCCTCGTCCAGGTTTAATATCAATATCGGGAAGTAGTTGGGAAGTAAAGGCATTGGTACAAATAAACAAATGTTTGGCTCTTAAACACAAATAACCACTCATATACTCGTAGCGCATTACTACCTGTGCGCCCTCTTGTATAGTTTCATCAAACTCCAGCACCTTTGTACCATTTATAATACTTACCCCCAAAGCTTGTACATAGTGCAGCAAAGCTTGCATCATTTTTCCCGTATCTATTTGTCCTTCAAAATGATTAATTACCAAGGCTTTTACCACATCCTGATTAAAGCCAAATTCTACTATTTTATCGTAGTTTACACTAAAGGCTTTCCCTCCTAGTAAAGGTTCCAAAAGGGTATTTAATCGGTCAATATGTTCTAGGCAATGCAGCTCTTTTTCTCCTAGCATTTCGTAACTGCCCAATGCTTGGTAGTCGATATTTTCGTCTCCTAAACGTTGGCGTAATTTTAACAAACCTTTGTAGCGTTGTTCCACCAGATTTAGCATTTCGGCTTCCGTCATTTTACTCAGGTCGTCCAGCAATTCGGTAGGACTGCCAATGCAAGCAAAACCTGCATTTTTAGTGCTGGCTCCTGTTGGCCATATTCCCCGTTCTAATACCAAAACGGTAGCCGTTGGGTATTTTTCTTTTAAAGATGCCGCCGTAGATAAACCTACAATGCCGCTGCCAATAATAATAAAATCGTAGGCGGTAAATGTTTTGCGTTCCCAGAAGCTTATCATAGTGATTTTTTTTAGTTAATAGCGTAGCCAAAAGTAATAAAAAAATGGACAAGCTAACAACATACTATTGTTCACTTGCCCATTCTTATTAAAAGGTGCTAATTCCTAGCTTGGAAAAATTGGGAATTACACCAATGTTATTGCATTAAAAAAGGTAACTGGTAAAAAATAACAACACATCATATACTTTCTACCTGCTACAAAAAACCTAGCTTTCTACTGTAGTGCGGTTTTCTATTACATCCCGTCCAATGCTGCTGTAGTAGTAGCCTTTGTCTTTCATGTTTTGCAGGTCGTAAATATTACGTCCATCAAAAATGACTTTGTTTTTAAGGAGTTTTTCCATTTTCACAAAATCAGGGGTACGGAATACATTCCATTCTGTTACTACTAGTAAAGCATCGGCATCTGCTAGAGCATCGTAGGCATTGTCTACAAAATCTACTCTATCGCCAAAAACGCCTTTGGTATTTTCCATCGCTTCGGGGTCGTAGGCGGCAACTTTTGCGCCTGCAATGAGTAATTCGGTAATTAAGAAAATAGCTGGTGCTTCTCTAATATCATCGGTATTAGGTTTGAAGGCGAGTCCCCAAACAGCAATTTTTTTGTTGCTAAAATCGTGGTTAAAATACTCTTTCACCTTTTGCAACATAATAGCTCGTTGGTTGGCATTTACTTCTAGTACCGAGTTTAGAATGTTAAAATGGTAGCCGTATTCTCTGGAAGTGCGGTGTAAAGCCATTACATCTTTAGGGAAACAGCTACCGCCATAGCCTACGCCAGCAAATAAAAAGCGTTTACCAATACGAGAATCGCTGCCCATACCCATGCGTACATTGTTTACATCGGCCCCTACCCGTTCGCAAATATTGGCAATTTCGTTCATAAACGAAATACGAGTGGCTAAGTAAGAGTTAGCGGCGTATTTGGTTAATTCGGCCGAGCGTAAATCCATGCAAAAAATAGGATTTCCTTGGCGTACAAATGGTGCGTATAATTGGCGCATCAATTTCTCTGCTTTTTCCGAAGCAGTACCCACTACAATGCGGTCGGGTTTCATAAAATCGTCGATAGCGGCTCCTTCCCGTAAAAATTCGGGATTAGATACTACGTCAAATTCTTGATCGGTAGATTCGCTAATAGCCGCACGTACTTTTTCGGCAGTACCAACAGGCACAGTGCTTTTATTTACAATAACTTTATAATCGGATAATAAAGGCCCTATTTGCTTGGCTACGCCTAATACATACGACAAATCTGCCGAACCATCTTCGCCCGGAGGCGTTGGAAGTGCTAAAAATACAATACGTGCATCTTTAATGGCAGCGGCTAAATCCGTAGTAAATTGAATTCGGTTTTGTTTGATATTGCGTTCCAACAAAATATCCAATTTAGGTTCGTATATAGGTACGCCCCCATTTCTTAACATTTCTACTTTGGCTTTGTCAATATCTACACAGGTTACATCATTGCCAGTTTCTGCAAAGCAAGTTCCCGAAACAAGTCCTACATAACCTGTACCTATTACAGCAATTTTCATCTAAAAATCATTTAAAAAGGTTTTGAACAACAGATATAATATGCTATCCATTGCATCATTAATTTGGTTTTACTTTGGGCTTTTGAAATTGAATTCCTCCTAGTGGTTAAAGAGGTAGTACAAAGATAAAGACATCTTAGCATATTATCATACTTTTGGGAAAACAAACATATAGCTTGAATATTCATTAAGTACCAATGTTAGTATTAGACTTAAAAATACTTGCACTTCCCATAAAATTATTACTACCAAAAAGTATTTTAGCATTTTGTTTATTTATGACTTTATTTGAGCAATCTAAACCCATTTTATACAATAAAAGTCATTTAATTAGTCGTTAATGGAACAGAAAGAAAAAAGTGGGAGTCCTAAAGATTTATTCTTTTATCTTTATCCATTTTTAGCGATACTTGATAATCACTCCTCATACAAGCCAAACAGCTACCTATAAAATCAGCCGCCCATTTTTCCTCCTTAAAGCTATTATTTTATTAGTTTTGGAGTCTTTTCTATTAATTTCATCAAAAAATAACCATGAACAAACCACAGTACCTATTTTTTATAGCTATTTGTTACTTTGCAAGCCTACATCCGCTACTCGCACAAAAAAACCTCAATGTGGAACAAGCCAAACAACAATTTCCTGATGAGGATGCGGTATTTATGAATCAGAAAGCCCATTTACAAATTGACTATCAAAATAACAATTGGGATATTAGCAAAAATGTGAGCGAAGACATTTTATTTTTAAGCAATACAGGCGCAATGCAACTGGCAGAAAGGTCTATTTTTTACAGCAGTTTTGAGGAGATAAAAGATATTGATGCCAAAACGATAGTGCCCATAAAAAAAGGAAAAAAAACAAAATATGAGGAGCGCAAAGTCAAAAACATTGAAACGAAAGATGTGCTAATGGGCAATATTTTTTACTCCGACCAAAAGCAAAAAACCTTGATGTTTCCGGGCGTACAAGCGGGTGCAAAAACGCATTTAAGTTATACCGAACAGGTGAAAGATCCACACATGTTAGGTGCATTTTATTTTAGCTCTTTTGTGCCTGTTTTAAATAGCGAATTCTCGGTAAGCTTTCCAGAACATGTAGAAATAACCTATATTTTATTAGGCGAAAATACCGACCAAATTAAGTTTAATAAAACCAGTAAAGATGGATGGACGACCTATAGCTGGATAGCTAAAAATGTAGATAAAATTGAACGAGAAAACGCCGCACCGCATAGCAGTTATTACACACCACATTTAGCCATTTATATTAATAAAGCCGATGATAATGGCAAGGAAGTTCCAGTAATTGATGATGTAAATGGCTTATACCAATGGTATTATTCCTTGGTGAAGGATGTGAACCAAACACCCGATGAGAACTTACAAAAAGTTGTGCAAGACTTAACCAATGGAGTAAGCGATAATAAAGAAAAAATTAAACGCATTTACCAATGGGTACAACAAAATATTAAATATGTAGCTTTTGAAGATGGCCTAGGCGGCTTTATTCCTAGAGAAGCCAAGGATGTTTGTAAAAAAAAATATGGCGATTGCAAGGATATGAGCAGTATTATTACCGAAATGCTCGCTATTGCCGACATCCCTGCTCACTTAACCTGGATAGGCTCGCGCGACCGCCCCTACGCTTACCGAGATGTGCCTACCCCTATTGTAGATAACCACATGATTGCCGCCACAAAAATTGATGGTAAATTTATGTTTTTAGATGCCACAGGCGAATACCTTCCTTTTGGATTGCCTACCTCGATGATACAAGGAAAAGAAGCCCTAATTGGCTTAGGCAAAGACAAATACGAAATTGTTAAAGTACCTATTATTCCGAAAGAAGACAATGTAAAAACAGAAACCATTACTTTAAATATTGATAATGGCAATGTAACAGGACAAGCGAAAGCCAATTTAACGGGCTACAAAAAAGTGTTTGCCGAGTACAATAAACTACGTGCAGAAAATGCCAATGCTAAGTTTTTTGATGAGTTTTTACGCAAAGGTTCTAATAAGTTTGCCATTACCAAAGTTAACGAAACGGGCTTTTACGACCGAGAAAATCCTATTGATATTGATTATGAATTTGCAATTTCGGGCTACGCACAACAAGCAGCAGGAAAAATATACCTGAACATGAACTTGGATAAAAAGTTTCAGCACGCCATTATTGACACCGAAAAACGAAAACTGAGTAGAGAAAATGAATACCAATATATAGACGACATTACGGTTAACCTACAAGTTCCAGATGGATATACGGTGGATTATTTACCCGAAAACAGCCAACATAAACACGAGCTTTTTGGCTACGAAATTAGCTACGAACAAAAAGGAAACAAAATTATTTACAACAAAAAATTGTACATGAATCACCTCCTACTTACCAAGGATAAATTTAAAGACTGGAATGCCATGAATGAGGAATTGGTGGATGCTTATCAGGAGGCTATTGTTTTGAAAAAGGCAGAATAGGTGGGGAGGATTTTTTTTTCATTTAGAATTTAAAATCGAAGAATTAGAATTTAAAATTTTTGATATGCTGACGCTTGGAGGGCTTTCATTTAAAATTTAGAATCGAAGAATTAGAATTTAAAATTTTTATGCTGACGAAGGATTTTTGATGTTTGAAAAATTGGTGATTGGTGATTGGTGATTATTTGAAAATTGAGATTTAATGATTGCTTATTCAAAAAACTTGGTTATTATTAAAATTTGGGTTTTGAGGATTGGTTATTAGAAAACTTAGTATCTTACCAGCATGAATTTAGAATGGTTCATTACCAAACGTATTGCCTTTAGTAAAGGAAGGGCTTTTTCGAGTTTTATTATTAAAATTGCCATTGTAGCAGTAGCTTTATCAATGGCGGTTATGGTAATTACTACGGCTACGGTCAATGGTTTTCAGAATGAAATAAGTCGCAAAATTTTTGGCTTTTGGGGGCATATCCATATTAACAGCTATACCCTTAATCGGTCTTACGAAGATTTACACCCTATTTCTATGCAGCAGGATTTTTATCCTGAAATTACCAAAACTGAAGGTATTAAGCACATACAAGTATATGCTAATAAGGCTGGTATTATGAAAACAGATACCGATATTGAAGGCATTATACTAAAAGGGATTAGTACGGATTTTGACTGGGATTTTTTTAGTCATTACATGATGGACGGGCAGCATTTTGAACTAAACGATTCTACCTCGTCTAAGGGGATGGTGATTTCTAAAACAACTGCCGACCGACTGAAACTAAAAGTGGGCGATAAATTGGTGGTGGCTTTTGTGCAAAAACCCATACGTGCTAGAAAATTTACCATCGACGGTATTTACAAAACAGGTATTGAAGAATACGACGAACGCTATGCCCTCATTGACATTAAACAAATACAAAAACTCAATAAATGGGCACCTACACATGTTGGCGGTTTCGAGATATTTTTAGATGATGTAGACCAACTCGATCATTTTAGTGAGTATGTACACAGCGATGTGATTAATCACGAACTACGCAGCCAAAGCATCCGAGAAATTAACCCCAACATTTTTGAATGGCTGGCTTTGCAGGATATGAACGAAACGGTTATTTTAAGCCTCATGGTTTTAGTGGCTATTATTAATATGGTTACGGCCCTACTTATCCTCATTTTAGAACGCACCAATATGATAGGCATTTTAAAAGCTTTGGGCAGCAATAATTGGTCTATTAGAAAAATATTTTTGTACAATGCCGCCATTATTATTGGCTGGGGTTTATTAATAGGTAATTTATTAGGACTAGGCATCTGTTGGCTGCAACAAAAATTTGGCTTTATACGCCTACCCGAAGAATCGTACTATATAAGTGTAGCTCCTGTAGATATTAACTTAGGAGCTATTGCCTTAATTAATTTGCTTACACTTATTATTTGTGTGTTAATTATGGTAATTCCTACTTATTTGGTTACCACTATTCACCCTATTAAAGCCATTCGGTTTGATTAGGTTTTTTGGTAGCGAGTAGTTGGTATTGGGTAGTTGGTACTTAGTACAAAATAAAAATGGGGATGCTTCTTTTTGAATCATCCCCATTTTTTATTGCATTATTATTTA